>JBEEMU010000352.1:0-3337 GCA_041192485.1 Bacteroidota bacterium
TTCTGAGGAATGTGTCCCAAAAACGGAATTATCTGCTTAACCTCAAACCTATAAGATTTCAGAAACCTATAAGATTTCGGAAACTTTATAAGTTTGAGGTTATTATTTATATAAATAAATAAAAAAATAGAATATAATTATTTTAGCGAACTACTCGATAGTTCCGTAAAAAAATTGATTATAAATACATTTTCAAGGCTTGACTATGGTATGAACGGCGCAAACGGCGAATTGCTCGCTCTTTAATCTGGCGAACACGCTCGCGTGACAAGTTGTAATATTCCGAAATTTCATCGAGCGTCATGGGTGTTTTATTTTCGCCCATACCATAAAATGCCTCAATGACTTGGCGTTCTCGAATTTCTAATAGTTTCAAGCCTTCTAAAAGCTCTTCATGCAACGATTCGCGTAGCAGCGTTGAGTCGGGGCGTTCTTCATCTTTATCTTCGAGCAAATCCATCATGGTAGCTTCGCCGTCGCCCGTATTGTCTATCGGTGCGTCCATGCTAAGATGGCGCGAGTTGCGGTTCAATAAATCTTCCACTTCCCGTTGTGAGATACCCAGTAATTCGGCTATTTCTTCACTTGCTGGCTCGCGCTCAAACTCTTGCACAAAGGCTAAATACGCCTCATTTACCCGATTATAGGCGTTTACTTTGTTTAAAGGCAACCGAACGATGCGCGAATATTCGACGATAGCGGCTAAAATGGACTGACGAATCCACCAAACCGCATACGAAATAAATTTGAATCCGCGTGTTTCATCAAAGCGGCGTGCAGCCTTCATCAAGCCGACGTTGCCTTCGTTGATTAGGTCGGCGAGAGTAAGCCCTTGGTTTTGGTATTGCTTGGCTACCGATACCACGAAACGCAGGTTTGCGCTGGTAAGTCGCTCTAAAGCGGCGGTATCACCGTCTCTGATTTTAGCCGCAAGAGTAGCTTCTTCGTCTGTAGAAATCATTGGAATTTTACCGATTTCTTGCAAATACTTTTCTAACGAAAGGCTCTCGCGGTTGGTAATACTGTGGGATATTTTAAGTTGCCTCATAGTTTTATTAGGTGTTTAGGCGTTTATTTCGGTGTTTACAGCGTTTTTTATATAAAGAATCATTGTCAAGGCACAAATATAACTGCATTTTTCATAAAATAGTACCTATTGTTTTAAATTATTTACAAAAAAAGGAATTTATTTTGGAATAATGATATTGTAGGTTTTGCTACTCGATGCCCCCCAAATGCCTAATGCGCCGTTTACATTGCTTTTTATACGAACAAATGTGGAAAAAGGGCCATTCCCCGATACGCTTGCACGTTGGGTTTGCCAAAAGTCGAACTGCTCTTTTTCTAAATTTTTCCAAAGAATTTGCACAGTGTCGCCTTTTGAAAAATAGCCAAATGTGCGAAAGTCGTTTTCTTCGTCGCGTTCTGAGGCTCGCTGCAACGGGAAGGCTACTTTTGTGCCATTTATAATAGCATCATCAAATAACCCGCCAGAGTTGAATGGCTTGCTGTTTCGTTTTGTCAGAAAATGATAATTATTTTTGGTGGCAACAGGGTCGCTTAGTCGTGCCATCACTTCTTTTAAGTCGGGGCTGTTCGCATCGGGAACATTGCGATACCAAACCGAGTCTAATTTAACTAACGACGGCATGGTAGCCGATGAAGTGACGATTTTACCGTCTTGTGTGACAATTTTCAAGCTATATGTTTTACCCTGCACACCCGACATTGTGAGCGTGGTGTCCAAGTAAATGCAAAATTTTTGCTTTGGCAACGAGCTGCCCAGAAATTGTTGGGCGAAAGCAAGTTCGGCAGGCGTTAGTTCATCGGAGCAAAGTTCGCGCAGTTTCACCTCGTTTGTGCCGTCGGATACGCGCACGTCAGCGTGTCGCTCAAAAATACCGCCAAAAGTTGTGGAGTCTATTTTTGAAAAAAAATTGACGCTTTTAGTCAAAATAACGTAGGTAGGCGTAGGGAATGCTTGTCCGTCGCTATATTCAACATAGCCCTCGACAACCAGTTTTGGTTCAAAATTAATGACCTCTGGCGTTATTTCTTTCTCACAAGAGGTGAAAAAAAGGGCTGTGCCGAGTAATAAAACGATGTATTTCATAATTTAAGGAAATTAGGTAGGTGTTAGGTATGTGTCAGGTAGGTGTTAGGTAGGTGTGACGATAGTACACGGATTAAAAGATACGTTTTCTAATGTTCGGCTTCGAGAGTGACTAATAAATCGAATAACTTATCGTCAGCAATGGTGCTGCCGTTATTCATTAAAATAAAAAGCTCTTCTTCCCTGTTCTTTTTGTACGGCTTTTTCAAGCGCGAAAGGGAAATATTGCGTAAATGCAATTCTGTATTGAAGAGGTTGCCGAATGGCACTTCTATGAGATTAGTGCTGGACACATCTTCGCTTTCCAGCAAAATGCAAACGGCATCGTCTGTTTCATAGCGAAAAATATACCATTTATCGGGTGTTTTAAACTCGACGGTTTTGATGTTTTTTAAAGCGCGTTCCAATACCATATCGGAAAACGAATCGACTAATTCGTCGGCTCTTGCCGCATCTGTTTGTTTTATCAACGCCCATTCTTCGGCAGGCAGGCCATTTGCACTCAAAAAGTGCTTGAATTCGTCTTGCAATGGCTCTAATTCTTGCAAGGATAATCGGCGAAAACGCATAGAAGCGAAAATTATTTTATAATGAAACTTAGGAATAGGTAAAAGATAGCTTGGTTAGTTTTACTCGTGTGCGTAGCACGTTCTCGTCAATAAAATGCAATTTTGGATTGCATTTTATTTTGTTCATAACCCGAAGCAGCGTTAAATTTTTCGTACAACGTGCTGCGTTGAACTCAAAATTTGCCTTGCTTGGTGCCAAACTCCTTCGCAAAACCTGCCCAAGTTATCATTTACACGTTCCTTACTTATTTCTACCTCTTTCCTAAACGTATTTTTATGCTAAAATGTTGCTTTTTTTGCAAATTTTTCTGATACTAATTTTTTTGGTGAAAATACTGCTTTTTACCTTTTTTAGTTTATTTTGAACCACATAAGGCAGATAATAAACACATAAGATGTGTTTATTTTGCCACAGGCGCTTACCAGAAAATTTTTACTAAAATTATTATAGTGCAAGTATTTTATTGACTTTTTGTCAAATCTCTATTAATATTAAAAATGATTTACTTATTAAAAATGAGCCTCAACCACCATAAATAGATGATTGAGGCTGACTATCTGCAATCTTTGTTATTTTTTACAAAAGCTATTTTTACAAAAGCTATTTTTACAAAAGCTATTTTTACAAAAGCTACTGCTTTACAAAACGTAAACG
>JBEEMU010000353.1:0-5156 GCA_041192485.1 Bacteroidota bacterium
GATGTTTTATGGATTGGGGCGCGGACAACAGTTAACCCGTTTTCGGTGCAAGAAATAGCCGATGCCTTACAGGGCGTGAATATTCCCGTACTCATCAAAAACCCATTAAATCCCGATTTAGAGCTGTGGATTGGGGCGTTTGAACGGGTGTATAATGCGGGTATTACGCAACTTGCGGCCATTCATCGCGGGTTTTCTATTCCAAATAGTGCGCCTTACCGCAATAAACCGCGCTGGGAACTTCCGTTAGAACTAAAAAGCAGGTTGCCAAATTTGGAAATTATCAACGACCCTTCGCACATTTGCGGCAAACGCGAGCTACTACTTGGCGTTGCGCAAAAAGCAATGGATTTAAACTTTGACGGCTTGATGATTGAAAGCCATTGCACTCCCGACCTTGCTTGGTCAGATGCCGCGCAACAGGTAACAGGGGCAGGTTTGCAAGCGTTAATAGCGCAATTAGTTATTCGCAAAAGCAGCACGAATGACCCGTTTGTAAACAATCAATTAGACCAACTTCGCGACTCAATAGATGCGCTCGATGCCGAAATAATCAACCTTTTAGCGAAGCGAATGGACATTTCTCGCGAAATAGGCGAATATAAATTGGCGCATCATATTACCATTTTTCAGTATGAGCGTTGGCGCAATATTCTACAAACCCGCACCGACTGGGCAAACAAAGCAGGCATGGGCAATGAATTTGCTCGCCGCTTCTTAAACGCGCTCCACTTAGAATCTATCCGACAACAAACGGAGGTAATGAATAGGAAGTAGGTTCAAACGAACGAACAACGAGTAAAATGAGGCTCTTATTTGCTTCATACGTCATTACCTAAAAAAATAATTATACCTCGTCAGCAATAAAAAAAATCTACCACAAACAAAAATAAATATCGTACCTTTGCCGTTATAATAAAATATTTATAGAACCTCGAAAGCGGGATTATTTATACGCCACTACTTAAATTCGTAACTACATTCAAATTACAGATGAAAAAGTTGATTTTTGTTGCCTTAATAGGCATTTTTACCACAAACATTGCCTCTGCACAATATTTTGATGTGGGTTTGATGGGCGGGGTCACTTGGTATGAAGGCGAACTTGCCCATACATTCGACGGCACACTCAAAGAAATGCACCCGTCATTCGGCTTATTAGCGCGTTATAATATGACCGAGCAGTTCTCGGTTCGCGCTAACTTCTTATATGCTGCGGTATCGGGGCGCGACCTAAATTCGCCCGAGCCAGCTATCCGCAATCGTGGGTTGAGCTTTCGCTCCGATATTTACGAATTGGGGGCGCAAGTAGAATTTAATATCTTAGGCTACCAGCCCTACGCACTTTCAAGCCCCTTTTCGCCCTACGTTTTTATCGGAATTTCGGGCTTCAAATTCAATCCACAAGCCTATTATAATAATGACTGGGTGGACCTGCAACCGCTCGGCACCGAAGGGCAGGGAATGCCGAATCGCGATAGCAGATACTCGTTGATAGCGATGGCTATCCCGTTTGGCGGCGGCGTAAAATATGCACTCAACGACCTTTGGACGCTCGGCGCAGAAGTCGGGCTTCGCCCAACTTTCACCGATTATTTAGACGATGTAGGTTATACTTATGTCAATCGCGCCGATTTAACAGCAGCAAACGGAAAAGTAGCCGCCGCACTTGGCAATAAAATAAACGCACCTACCGATACCAAACGCGGCGATGCCCGAAACAATGATTGGTATAATTTTATCGGGCTTACCATTACTTACAACTTCCTCGATAACGGCTTAGTAGGCGCACGCAACCATGTGCGTCAGCGAGCAGGTTGCAAACAAGCACGTTTTTAAACCATTGATTTTCAATAATTTATATCATAAGTAGCAGCGTATAAATAATCACAGTTTTCAAGCCCTATAAAACGGGACATCTTAGGATAATCATGTTTATTTCGCCGCAGACACTTATATCATACATTTAAACGTATATATTATCATGCGTAAAACTAATTTAATTTTCCTTTTTCTTTGTTTTAGTGTGCTTGCTTTCGCAAAAAAACCACGCTTACCGCCATCAGGAGTGCAGGGCGACTGGATGATTGTCACGCAAATAGACGCAAAAGGCAATATGGACGATGTGCCAGCAGGCTCGCTTATCAGCTTTGATTTAGCGGCAAAAAGCATTCGCGTAAGCGCAGGGTGCAACACGCTCGTGGGCGTTTGGGAAGAAAAAAAGAAACAGGCTGTTAAAAAAATAAACCTTGCAGGCACTAAAATGGCTTGCGACCCTGATTTAATGAAAGCAGAGGATTTATTAGCCAAAAACATGGCAAAAGTGACTCTTTATAAATTCAACGGCAGTATGTTGGAGCTATATAAAGGGAAAAAACTTCTCCTCGTTTTGCGCAGAGCTTAGTTTTTTATGTTATCGCCATTCAAATTTTTGGACACTTACAACCGCGAAGACAGGCATCGATATTTTGGGCGCGAAAAAGAAACGGCTCAACTGTATAATGCTGTTTTTGCGAATAACTTGACGCTGCTGTACGGTGCGTCGGGCGTGGGAAAGTCGAGTCTTATCAATTGCGGATTGGCAAATAAATTTTATGATACCGACTGGCTCCCGCTTTTTATTCGTCGCAACGAAAATATAAACGATACGACCGACCGCATTATTAGCGACGCATTAAGCGAACTTGCTCCCTTACAAAAATGGGGCAATATGCCCGTAGAAATTTTATTAGAAGCCTTGTATAATAAGTGTTTCAAACCTATTTACTTGATATTCGACCAGTTAGAAGAGCTTTACACGCAAGGCACACGCGAAGAGCAGTCTGCTTTTTATAAACGCTTGAAAACTGTTTTAACATCGGGCTTGCAGGTGAAAATCATTCTCTCTATCCGCGAAGAGTGGATTGCATCGCTAAACCGTTTGGAACGCGTTATTCCTACTTTGTTTGAAAATAGGCTGCGCGTAGAGCGCATGAATGATTATAATATCGGAAAAGTGATAGCAGGAACTATCCGAACCGCCGAAAAAGTGACCGAAGAAGCAGGCGAACGCTGCGTCGAATCCGTGGAAATTAAGCTCCTTGAACCTGTAAAAACGGTGATGCTTATCATGGAAAATTTGCGCGACGAGCGCGACGGCATCGATTTGACGAATTTGCAGGTGTATATCGACCGTTTGTATCGCCGCGATTTGGCACGGCAAAACAAGCAAGACTGGTCAGATACCGCTACTTTTGACCCCGATTTAGTGACAAAAGTAGGCGAAATGAAAGCTGTTTTATCCGATTTCATCGACGAAACTATCGACGAAATAGAGTATGGTTTGAAGCAGCAAGGCATGAAAAACTATCGCGGCATTCCCTTAGAAATTTTGTTTACTTTGGTAACATCTGACGGCACGAAACAAGCAAAAGCCGCCGACACTATTTTACAGGCTTTGCCGCCGAATCGCCAAATAACCGAAGAGCAATTGAGCTTCTGCATCGAGCAACTTTCTACCTACAAACTTTTGCGCGTCGTAGAATAATACCTTGAGCAATAATGCTTTATAATACCCATGTAAGGAGCGTGTAAAACTAACCATGCTATCTTTTACCCATTCCTAACCCGCCAAAATCCAAGAATTTATCAATGGACGCACCAATTACCGTTACCTTAGTTATTATTACGGGCATTATTAGCTTTATTGCTTTTAATAATCGCGCTTACTACGCGCAAGCGATGTTTTCTCCCTATCAAATTACCCGCGACCGCAGCTATTACCGCTTTATTAGCGCAGGATTTGTTCATGCTGACTTTACGCATCTTATGTTCAATATGCTTTCGCTTTGGATGATAGGGCGGTCTATAGAAGGTTGGTTTTTAGAGGCCTTCGGTAGCCCGCTGCCTTATGTGTTTCTGTATTTTGGGGGCTTGGTCGCATCTGCCATTCCCGACTATTTCAAGCATCGCGACAACCCGATGTATAGAGCTATCGGGGCTTCGGGGGCTGTTTCGGGTGTCATCTTTGCGCTCATTTTCTTCGAACCTTGGGATGTGAAATTAGGATTTTTCATTATTCCACCTATCATTCCCTCCGTCATTTTTGGTGGACTTTATTTGGCCTTTTCATCGTATATGTCTAAGCAAAATAGAGATAATATCGGGCATGATGCGCACTTTTGGGGCGGCGTATGGGGCTTTTTTTTCACAATGGTTATTTCCGCTATTTTACGCCCCGACTTAGTTAGCTTATTTATAGAAAAATTAACGCACCCACATTTTTAAAAATCTATTCACATTTTAAAAATTAAAATTCAATCAATGAAAAAATCATTTTTTATCACCTTTCTTTTTATCACCCTTCTTTTTGCGACAAGCGGTTTTGCTATCGCACAAACAATTAGAGAAGGTTATGTAAAATACCAAGTTTCGAATGTAACAGGCGACGGTATGGCAGCTTTCGGTTTGAAAGGAGCCAAACAAATCATGTATTTTAGCAAAAAATTCACAAAAATAGTGAATGATATGCAAAATGGCATGGCAAAAACTGATGTTGTTATTGAAAATAAAACGCAAAAAAGCACCCTAATTACGAGCGGTGTTGCTTTAGGTAAAAATGTGGTGTCTTATGGCACAGAAGACCCGAAAGGCAGTAAAAAAGCAAAATTCACGATTACTTACGACATCAAAAGCAAGAAAACCATTATCGGTTATGAGTGTACAAAAGCGGTATTGAAAAACGATGATGGCGAAATTATCCTTTGGATAACGGATAAAATTGCACCTGCCAATTCGCCGTTTTTCCGCCAATTCCCCGACTTAAAGGGCTTCCCACTTGAGTTTCAAGTTGTCCAAACGTCTGTTCGCGCCACGTTTACAGCCACTGAAGTTGGCAGTAAAGTAGATAAAAACACCTTTGCTATTCCTACTAAAAAAGAAGGCTACGAACAACTTACCTTAGAAGAGTTCAATGCCATGCTTACCAAAAAAAGTCAGTAAATCGTTGATTATAAATAGATTAGTTTCTAAATAAAAACGGCTTGCCGCTCCTTTCCAGAGCGGCAAGCCGTTTTTGGATTAAAAAGATACGGAACTATAAAAAGTTTGGCTATATTTGTTATATTGAAAATATATTATTACATAAGTCGTTGTACCTTAAATCTATAAGGTTTTAG
>JBEEMU010000354.1:0-6800 GCA_041192485.1 Bacteroidota bacterium
CGCTTTATTATTCCCCAATTCGAGGTCGGTTTGCTCGATTTGCTGCAACTGCAACTGCGCTCGCAAGGCATCATTTGGCAATGCCATGCCGTTTTTCACCAATTCTTCCACATCTTTCAAACGACGCTCTGCCGCTTTTTTATTATCCGCCAACAAAGATTGCGTTACCTGCAATTTATACACCATATAAAAGGTGTTGATTAAATTCATTTGCACCTCCGCTTTATCTTTTTCCACCTCTAAACGCGCCGCATCGGTCAGCAATTTTGCGGACTCTACGGCATAGCGTGTGCGTCCACCAGCGTAAATAGTTTGTTGTACGCCAGCTCTAAATTGTGTGATATTTTCAATTGCTTCGCCGAATTTTAAGGTAATAGGTTGCCCTGTTGCTGGGTCTTTGCTCGCAATGCCGAAAGGCTCTACATAAGACTGTCGCGTGTAGCCGCCCGACAACTTTACCGAAGGGTATAAATTGGAGTAGGTCGCATCATAACGCGCCGCCGCCGCCTCTATTTTCGACTTATCTGCCAAAAGTGTTTTATTGTTTTTGATTCCGCCATCTATCACCCGCTGCAAGGTGAGCGATTGAGCCGCCATTTTTGTCCCAAAAGTTGTTATAAAAATAGCAAAAACGGTTGAAAAAAGAATAAATCTTTTCATATAATAGGTAGTTTTTTAGTTTAAAAGATAAGATTTTATCAATGATTTGAGGTATTTTTTCAAATGATTTTTATGTTTTTCATCAAAAATGCTGTTTGTTTTGGGGTCTAAACCGAGCAGGGAAATAGAGAGCGTCGGCGATTTTATGACCTGTACGATAGTCCCCGTAATCGTAGGCATTACTAACTGGCTTTCAACATCGGGCTTGAACTCGCCCGATTCGATGCCCATTTCAATAATCCGCCGAACATTCTGCATATTTTTTGAAATATGATTAACGATAATTTCGTAAATAGGCGAATTATCCATAGAAAGTTCGCGGTAAATTATTTTATGCAGCGAGCTGCTTTCAAACATTCTATCCACATAGCCATCGATAATTAGCTCCATTTTTTGCCAAGCCGTCGTTTCCAAGCTCACAAACGACTCAATAGCGTCGCGAAAAGGCGCAGTCCGTTCCGTTACTAATGTTTTATACAGGTCTTCTTTTGAGCCAAAATAATAGGAAATCATTGCCAAATTGACTCCAGCTTCTTGCGAAAGCGTGCGGGTAGAAGTCCCCTCAAAGCCGTGTTCTGCAAACAGCTTTTCGGCGGCAACTAATATTTTTTGTCTTGCGTCCATATTGTCTTGTCTATTTTTGTTCGGTTTTTTTAAATGAATCAAAAATTAATCAATCGTTTAATTAAAAACTATCCAAAGCTGTTTTTTGTTTAAACTATTTTTATATTTTTTAAAAAATATGTATAAATTATATATAATGAATTATTTAACTAAAATTATAATTTTTTAATAATTTAAACACCTCCTGCTTTTTGAATATTTCTATTAAAATAAAAATATTATTTAGATTAATTATAAATAATAATAGTACCTTTGCAAAAAATTCAATGTATTATTTTTTTAAACTTATTATTTTTTTAATTTAAGATGGATTTCAAATTTAGTTTATTACAGCTTACTTTTGCATTGCTACCTATTGCCGCAAAAGCGCAAGCTGATTCTGTTATTTCGCAAACCTTAAACAACGTCAATGTTTCGGGCTATCGAATTATCAATGGCGTAGGGCGTATGCTCGAAGAAAAGGACGGAATTATCTATGCGGGCAAAAAAAATGAAGTTATTGTTGTAGATAGTTTAGACGCGAATAAAGCCATTAATAATACGCGACAGTTATTGGGCAGAGTTCCGGGTTTGAACATCGTTGAAACCGAAAGCGGCGGCTTTACAGCAAATGGCATTGCTACACGCGGTCTAAATCCGGTGCAGAGCATTGAAATGAATACGCGACAAAATGGCTATAATATTAGTGCCGATATTTTTGGCTACAATGAAGCCTACTATATTCCGCCGATGGAAGCCGTCAATCGGATAGAAATGGTGCGTGGTGCAGCTTCGCTTCAATTTGGGGCGCAGTTTGGCGGTTTAGTAAATTATGTGTTGAAAGATGCCCCCCAAAACAAGCCTTTCGAGTTTACAACCGCGCAAACGGTGGGTAGTTTCGGCTTGTTTAACTCGTTCAATTCGGTAGGTGGCACGTTCCGAAAATGGAGCTATTACAGCTTTTTTCAGTATCGAAACATGGAAGGCTACCGCCCAAATAGTCAGCAGTGGCAGGCTTCGGCTTTTGGCAAAATACAGTACCGTTTTTCGGCTAAATTAGCCGTTGGTGCAGAGTATTCGCTCTTGCGCAATGCCTTAAAAATGCCAGGCGGACTGACGGATAGCTTGTTTGAAGCAAACCCGACGGCCTCTACTCGCGCTCGCAATTGGTTGCGCAGCCCTTGGAATATCGTGGCGGCTTACGCCAATTTTACGCCTTCCGAAAATACAACAATCCATTTAAAAACGGCTTATTTGTTTAGCGAACGCTCCTTGGTTTGGCGCAACGAAGACGGCGGCGCGGCGGCTCTCGATAATATTGACCCTACTACGAATGCGTTTGTTCCGCGCGAAGTAGGCAATGAGTCGATGAACAATTCGACAACCGAGTTGCGCTTTTCACAAAAGTATAAGATGGGAAATCAAAAATCAACGCTTGCAGGCGGGCTGCGCTTCGCCTATTCGTGGTTTAAGCGGCAAGGCGGTGGCGAAGGCTCTACGAATAGCGATTTTGACTTATCAATTGTCGGCGATTGGGGCTATAACTTGGATTTTACAACGACGAATATTGCGCCTTTCGTAGAAAATATTTTCCGTATTGGCGAAAAATTTACGCTGACACCTGGGCTTCGCTTCGAGTTTTTAAATAGTACGGCAAAAGGCTATAAAACAGAAGATGGCGCAAAAATAAATACCGCTGAAAGTCGGCAACGAGCCTTTCTATTAGCAGGAATCGGTGCCGAATTTAAGCCAACGGCTGCTACTAATATTTACGCTAATCTTAGTCAAGCCTATCGGCCAATAGATTACAGCCAGTTGGAACCATTTGGCGTAAGCTCCAAAATAGACCCTAATCTGCGCGATGCAACTGGCTTTAACGCCGATTTTGGTTATCGTGGCATCTTGAAAAACTATTTAAATTTTGATATTGGCGTGTTTTACATGGCTTATAATAATAGAATTGGTGTGGTTTTGAAAACCGACCCTGCCACGAATCAAGCCTATACCTTGCGCACTAATATTGCGAATAGTGTGCATCAAGGTATTGAAGCCTATCTTGAATTTAACGCCTTGAAGTGTATTAATACCGCATCAAAATACGGATTAAGCATCTTTAATTCGTTTGCGTACATCGATGCCAACTATACTTCGGGCGATTTTAAGAATAACAGAGTAGAAGCCGCTGCGAATATAACGAATCGAACGGGTGTAATTTTCAGTAAAAACAAGTTTTCGGCAACCTTTCAAGTAAATTATGTGGGCGATGCGTATGGCGATGCCTCAAATGCAAAAACAAGCAACGACCCTGCGGCGGGCTATATTCCTGCCTACACCATTTTAGATTTTAGTGCTTGTTATAAAATTAAAAACTACAGCCTAAAATTCGGCGTGAATAACGTGTGCAATCAATCCTATTTCACGCGCCGAACAGACGAATATCCAGGTCCTGGTATTATTCCCGCAGTTGGCAGAAGTGTTTATATTGGCTTTGGCGGCAAATTTTAAAAAATAAATTGCACGATTAACTTAAAAAAGCCTACCTTTGCGTCCTAAAACACAAAAAATCACGAATTTAAACAATAAAGATTAAAATACGATGAACTTATCCATGCTTATAGCGGTTTCTGGTACCATTGCGGGTATTTTCCGCATTCACAGCAACCGCAATAACGGCTTAGTTGCCGAAGACTTGTCGAATAATAAACGCCTTTTTATCCCGCAACGCGGCAATAGCTTCACGCCCTTGGAGTCTATTTCTATTTATACCGAAGACGACACGGTTTCGCTTGCCTCCGTCCTTCAAGTCATGAAAGACAAATTAGACGACCTTGAAGTGCCGTCGCCAAAAAGCACAGAAGAAGAAATGCGTGCCTATTTTGAGCAAGTTTTGCCCGACTACGACCGCGACCGCGTTTATTTGAGCGATATTCGCAAAGTATTGCGCTGGTTTACCGCCCTCGATGCTTGCGGCGTGATAGATGCCGACCCGCCTGCCGCAGAAACGACGGAAACCGAAGCAGTAGAAGTTGCGGAAACTGCAGAATAATTTTTAATTAATATTTTCAGCTGTTTACAATAAGTGCCTGCGGCTAACTAAACACGGGTATCATTACCCGAAAGTACCCCGTTTTACAGGGCTTCAAAACCGTGAATATTTATATACTACTACTTAAAAAGCGAGCCTTATCCTAAAAAGATAAGGCTCGCTTTTTCGTTTTTCTTGAAGGGTAAATACGCTTCCGATTTTGGAGCATTTCCAAACCTTACGCCTTGCGCCTACGCACCCTTATTATGGATTTATTGAAAGTTACCGCAAAGATGCGCTGTGGTTCATTGAATCATGGAATGAAGACGAATACAAATTCTTGTTTATAAGCCCGTTCTTGAAATTAGCCAATTTCACGAATCGGGTATATAGTGTGTTCACGCAACGCCCGATGTCGGTACAACACGAAATTCCCTTTTTGGTGGTTAATAGTTCTTCTTGCACAAGCTCAAAAGAGAGGATTTCGACACAATACACCATAGGCAATTTATAATAAATAATGCAATTCTACATGAAAACGAGCGTCAATTGCGCCAAGCGTTTTAGCGCAATACGGCGAAAGAACGACCATGATGTCGGGCGTATAACCCGCGTTAGGTATCCTGCCGATTATTTTTATAAACAAGGTGCGGCGAAACATCGGGTTGTAAATACGGATAGTAGAGCCGATAGGCGCGGTGCGGTGCAGGGCGAATAGTTGTTTGTTTTCGCGAATAGCTCGCTTATCTTGGTTGTCCCAGTAGGCAATTCCTTTTTCAAGAACCTCCTTTTTTTCTACTTTTGTTAGTAAATATTCGGTTTTTAGCCTTTCGCTTTCTATCAGAGCCTCTTTTAAGGCTTCGGGAATGACGAGCGGTGCTTTTTTCGCAGTATCGGCAGGCGACGCGATATGCACACCTCCCAGCGAAACCCAACCAATATTGAGTATTTTGCCGAAAGGCAGCCCATCGCTTGTCAACCGATTGCGGGCTTTTAGGCTATCCACAGGCATATCTAAATAGCCCTTTGCCACCCTGTACAAGGTTTCCGTTTTCGTGCGAAATAAGACGCGAATATTCGTTTTCCACGAAAATCCGCTTGGCTTGCTGCGAATTAAATGCTCTTTTGTAATCGGAATATAAATAAGATGCCCTGCCGAATTGGCTGTACCGTTCGCAAATACAGGGTTTGCTTTTTTCAAATCTTCTACCGACACTTTAAAAAAAGCCGCGAGCTGATAAAGAGTTTGCCCACGTTTAAGCCGATGTTGCAAAAAAAGCGGCGTAGAAACAGCAGTGCTTGTGCCTGGTGCGCTTGTCGTTAGCCAAAGCGTGTCGCGGAATGTGATAACCGAATCGGACGAAGTTAGGGACGAGGTTAGCAGCGAAGTTTTGTTCTTCAACGATTGAACGATATTCGATGACACATTCACGGGTGCTTTTGCTGCCACATTCGCAGGTGATTTCGCAGGCGATTTCGTTGGTGCATTCGACTGCACATTCGACTGCGCATTCGTTGGTGCATTCGACTGCGCATTCGCAAAATTAATACCGAGCAGGGTAAAAATACAAGAGGCGAACAATGAATATTTGAGGGCAAAAAATGGTTTCATATAAAAAGATAGAAAATAAATATGCCGCAAAATTAGCATTTTTTCAGGAATAAACAGCTCGAAAACGGCATTTTTTTGTAAAAAAAGGCTACTGTAAAAACTTTTTATAAAAAAAATTTTTTTAAATGTCGATACAATCAAAATCGTCGCTATATTTGCACCGTCAAAGTAAAATAAGTTGCTGTATATAAATAGTCACTATCTAAATTCCCGTCGAATAAAGAGCGTGTAAATGATGCAGCGTGTATTTTGCAACCGACGCTTAACAAAGCGGAAGGCAAGAAAAATTCTTGCTAAACCCTCACAATTTTTAAACCTTTAAACCATAATTTCTGTGGCTATTAGTAACCGCAAATCATTCGGAGAAGAAGATTACGACGACGATTTCGTTCGTAAAACCGCTCTCAACAACAACCGTAAGGCCAGCAAATATCCCCTTTCTGCCGCCGACGACGACTTGGACGACGACGACGACGATTGGGACGATGCTGACGACGACGGCTTCGGTGACGAAGAATTCGACATCGACTCCGACGACCTCGAGTTCGACGAACTCGACGACAACTGGGACGACATAGACGACGACCTCGGTGACGCGGAGGACGACGACGACGACGACGACGACTATTAGAAAATAGTTCGCCTCAATTCCATTTACATCGCGGGCCTTTTGTTTTAATCGCTGAAAATGCGACGTACTTAAAACTAATAAAAAGACTGTTACAAAAACCTGTTTTCAGAACGACGCTGTGAAGTGTTGCTCCGAAAACAATGTTTTCGTAACAGTCTTTTGTCGTGCCTATTAGCGAAAAAACGATTAAGGGCTTAGTTTATAAAGAAAAAAACAAATGTTTCAAAATAATATAGCTAAAAACATTGCAAATATCTAATATAATAGCC
>JBEEMU010000355.1:0-6073 GCA_041192485.1 Bacteroidota bacterium
AAATGAGAGAGGAAATAGCAGCTATTTTTATACGCCTTGCAAAATATTTAAAAAAATAATTAAAAAATAATCAATTAAATTAAATGGTATGGAAATTTATTACGAAACGTTTAGCATTGGCTGGGAACTTATCAAAGTAAAATGCGAGATAGATAACGATACACAGAATGCAATGGTAGCAAAGGTCAGCGATGCCTTGCCGAAAAAACCGCATTCGAAAAATGCTGCCATTAGTTCAGCAACTATTTCAAATTGGTTACGCACCTTGAAAAATAAGCAAAACATTATTCTTACTGATAAAAGCTTTGCTATTTTGGCAGCGTTTATCAATTCGCCTACATGGGAAGAAAAAGTATTGAGCGAAAATAATATAAAAGTAGAGTCCAATCGCTTTGAAAACTTAGCAGGTATCTATCAGGTATATTATACGCGCTCTACGAGCGATGATTTTTATAACGTTGTTTCAGTTGATAGTATTTTGAAAATACAAATAGACGGGGCTATGGAATATCGTCAACGGTGGATGGGTAAAGGTTCTATTCAAAAAGACTATCTACGCGCCGAATTAATTAGTCCGAGCAATGACGGATTTAGTTTCTACTTGGAAATCGGCAATAATCCATCTAAACGCTCCCTATCTTATATTCCAGGGCTAATGTCGAGTGTCAATGTGGACGGATTTGCTTATGCAAACCCTGTTTTATTGAAGCGTACAAGCGACGCGCTGGAAGACCGTTATACAAAAGCTTCGGGCACTATTATTCGAGCCTTTTTTGTGAAATACCGTACAATACCGCGTATTACGAGTTTTTCTCGCTATGAAATAACACGAATTTTAGAACAGCCAATCCCTTTAAATCCGTATGAAGGCTTAGAGGGTTTTTGGTTTTGTTATTACTGGGTAGATGGAAAGAATGAAACGTCAAGAATTGTTATTGCTAAAATGCACATTGCAAAAAGTACAGAACGTGGTGAGGAAAATACAGGATTATTTACTGTTATCAATGAATTTGACACTTATATAAGATCTTATAAGGGGACTTTAAATATCTCAAAATCCTGCTCGCTTGTCATCAACCTGCTGTCACTTGGGGAGTATAATCGCAGGGTAACTATTATTGGAGATTTACCCGATAGTCAAAAGTTAGCTACCTGTAATGAAATACCTGCAATATACTTAACGCAAGGTAAAAAAGTAGTTGCTGCACGAATGATTATCAGACGTGTTACAGACGAAAGTATTTACAAGGCTTTTAACCCTGAAGAAATTATTTCCGAAACAGACGAACGTGTGAAAGATTTAGTTGGACGGCTAAAAGGAAAATATCTAAATACAGAAGACTAATTGGTTGTTCAAACCAAAAAATAGACAATGCAGTAACAGCATTACTGTATTTTTTTTCGTTTACAATTTAGATATCCATTAAAAAAAGTTAAAAATACGTTAAACTCTACTTTCTACACAATAAAAAAACATTTTCTTACGTTATAGTTGTATAAAGCAATTGCGAAACAAGTAAAACAAGCGTGGAAACTTGCAAAACAAGGCAAAAGGGAATAAATACAAGGGTTTTTAAAATGAAAACACCTACCTAAAATGAAAACTTTTGGCAATGTAAAATGAAAACACGTACCTGAAATGAAAACTTTTGCCAATGTAAAATGAAAACATGTACCTGAAATGAAAAAATTTGCCAATGTAAAATGAAAAAATGTACCTGAAATGAAAAAATTTGTCCATTTTTCCATTCAATTATGCTATTTTTTATGAACAAAAACCTTACACGACAAAGAGGTAACTAAAACCTTTGTTTTTCAGGTTATGAAACCAATAGTTTTCAAAGCCGTGCTGGGGCTAAAAAGCCAGAGTACGCCGCATTTGTTGCAACGCGCAACGCTCATTCATGGCAGCATTGCTGCTAATGTTGCTATTTTTGCAACGCCCGACCCTGCACCAACGGTCATCAAGGCAAAAATTGACGCGCTACAAAGCACAAGCGACAAAATCGTGGCCTTAGAGCAGCAACTCGCTATCGCACGCGATACCGAAGGGAATCAGGCGCAAGCACTCAAACACGAGTTGCAAAACACGGGGGCGTATGTAGAGAAATTGGCGAAAGCCGCCAACGACCCCAGTATTATCCTCAAAGCGGGCTTCGAGCAGCAAAGCGAAGCCGTCAAAACAACGGCTATCGGGGTGCCGCAGTTCGTAGTTTTGCAGGAAGTGCCGCAAACGACGGGCGCACTTAGTGTGCGCATCAAAGTAGTGACCAATGCAAAAGGCTATGCCGTGCGCTATTGCACCGACCCCGCACAAGCCGACTGGCGCGAAGCGCAGTATTTTTCGTCCTCGTCAGGCATGAATCTAAAAGCCGCATCTGGCACCCGGGTTTATGTGCAGGTAAAGGCATTTGGC
The DNA here is from genome assembly GCA_041192485.1 of Bacteroidota bacterium. Lineage (GTDB taxonomy): Bacteria > Bacteroidota > Bacteroidia > Chitinophagales > Saprospiraceae > JBEEMU01. The sequence goes on from JBEEMU010000355.1 coordinate 2,417, forward strand.
CCCAATAATATAGAGTCCGACTGGAGCGATATTGCCGCGCGCGTAGTGCCCTAAAAGACCGAGCGTAAGAGGATAGTCGCCAGACACACGAAATAATAAAAAACGCGTCGAAACCTGATGGTTTCGGCGCGTTTTTTTCGAGAATTATCTTTTACTCATTCCTTAATGGTTTTGCGGAATAAATCTCAGAATACTGCCCTACTGTTTCATCACTTTTTTGACCAAACGCTCACCATTTTCATTTTCAATATGAAAAAGATACATACCCGCCGACTGATTAGCGAGGTCGATAATAGCTTGGCTATCACCGTCTTGTGTGCGAAACGATGTGACTAACTGCCCTTTCATATCAAATACTTTAATCAGCGTAGTTGCTTTTATATCGTTGCCGAAAGTGACGATGACATGGCTGTCTGCTGGGTTCGGATAAAGTCCGATGCCGTCGTTGATGTCGCTATTGCCAACTTCAATGCTCCCGTCGGGATTGACGGTGCGATTAGCGGGAGCAGGCGTAGTCGTAGAACTTGAGGTGCAGGAAAAACTGTTCAGATTGATGCGCACAATGATACCTGTTTCGCAAGCCGTGCCTTTGTTTAGCGTTAAGCGCACCCAATAGATGCCTGTACTCGGAAATAAAAATGTCGGAATACCGAGTGCGGCGTTTGTTGCTGTGCCGAGTTGCGCAAATGCGCCTGTCGGCGATGTGCTGTATTCCCAGTAATAAGCTGATGCGCCTGTCGAGTAAGAACTTGCATTAAATGTCACATTCAGCGGATTCGCTTTATAGGTGGTAGCCACAAATTTCGCGGCAGCGTTGCAACCTGCCGTCGGCATAACCGTTATTTTGCGGCAGTTTTTATTGGTGCAATAGGTGCCATAAGTAGCATCTGTCGTGTAAGCCAAATTGCGGCAAACCGTGTATTCGTCGGCAGCAGGGAAGGTATAAGTCGCATTTGTACCTGTCAAAGTCGTTACTAAAATATTGCCGAGTGTTTTGTAAATTTCGTAAGTAGAAACGGGTGCGGGAACAACGCTCGCCGATTGAATTGTTCCTGTAAAGGTGTAAACTAAGCCTGTTGCAGGCGTATTGACGGCAAAGGTCGGGTATAAGGTCGGGCAGTTTTTACCAATATTCACCGCACGGCAGCATTTAGCGCGGCAATAAGTGCCGTTTGTTGCCGTACAAGTCACGGTCAAACAGACTGTATAATTACCGATACTCGTGTAGGTTTTAGTCGGCGAAGCGAGGGTAGAAGTAGTGCCATCGCCAAATTCCCAAAGATACGTCAAGGTACTTCCTGCTGCGCAGCCTGTTATAGTCGGCGTTGGAAAGGTCACGGCTTGCGCATGCACATAAATTAGTGTGCGCAATTCGGTTATTTGCAAATTACAACAATCAACTGTAACGGTTGCGGTGCCAGAGCAGCCTGTGCTACTGCTTGCGGTGACGGTATAAGTATTTGTCATTGCTGCCGAAATAGTAGCCGTCGCCGCGCTGGTACTCCAAAGATAGCTTGCGCCGCCCGTTGCTGTTAAGGTTTTCGGGCAAGTTGTACCTGTCACGGTAATCACGGGTGAAAGTGACCCTGTATTAAGCATCGAAACCAAGACCGTTGCTGTCGCTGTTGTTGCTCCGCAAGCGGCTGTATTCGTCACCGTCACGGTATATACACCCGCCGTGTTTACTGTAATCGCATTGTTTGCGCTGTTATTGCTCCAAAGATAGGTGCCACTGCCCGTGGCGGTTAGTGTAGCTGCATTTACGCCGCAAGCCAAGTCATTACTTTTCGTAATAGCAGCAGTCGCCGAACCGTTTAATATCTCAAACGCGCCCATATCCACCGTTGTATTTTGAATGCGCGGATTACCGACAATATCCGTTGTTGCTGCGGGCAGTACTTGCACATTCGTACCCGCATCTAAACACGGTGAGCCACAGCCAATACGGTAGCCTCCTGTAGCCGTAATAACTAACAACGGGTCGGCACTTATAGATTGTGCGTCCATGCCGCTTGCGGCACGCAAACTCGCCATTGTAGTGTGCTGTGTACCGAACCAAATTGCCAATAATGAACCGCCAAAATAATCGTTGTAATTAAACTGTATATTAGGTGTACCCAAACCAGAGTTGCCAACAGGGGGGAATACGACTAATCCTGCGCCTAAGCCATTTGTCTTAATAATATTATTATGCACACGCAAGATGCCCGTATTAAGGGTAGATGACGAGGTGCTAAAACCGTATCCAACAGTCCCTCCATCACTAGAATAGAGGCTAATTGTATTATTAAACACGTTTACAATACCCGTGATATTCTCTATATAAATGCCATATATATTGGTAGGGTAAAGTCCATCTTGCACGGATATGCTATTATTATAAATATTAACTGTCGTGTTTTCACAATCTACAAGGTGAATACCTTTAGGTTGGATACTTACAATGCCGTCATTGTTAACACTAGCATTAATCGTATTATTATAAATTGCAATTGTTCCACCTTCCCCATAGGTCGACGACAAACCAATACCACCAGCATACGACCATATTGTATTATTGCTAATCTCACCGCTATTTATGCCACTAAGGATAATAGGATTGTCGGCTGTCATAAATGACCCAGGATAAATTTGATTGCCAATAATGGAAATATTATTGTATCCGTTCAGTTGGTTTCCTGTATTGGCATTGCTCACAACGCCCTGCAAGTAGATAGTTCTATCGAACCCAATAAATAGATTATTGCTAATCAATAGGTCGGAGATACGGGTGTTATTACTTGCCGAAGGCGTTGCTGTATCATAGAAATTCGCGCCCATAATGCAGGAAAGACTGGAAATATTAGTCGCGCTTGTAAATTGGCAGTTTTGTATCGTAATACCGTTATTGGTTTTATTAATTGATACATTTGCTACTCGAAAAAAATCGATACAACACTCATTAGTTGTTGAAGTAGGCTCAATATTTAAGCCATCTAAAGTCAGATAATCGGTATCATCTAAGCGCAAAATATAGTCAGTTACGCCGCTTGTTGCTGCAAAAGTCAGCACAGGGCGATTGACTCCTGCTGCTTTTACAAACGTAATGCGATTGACTGCCGAAGCTCCGACCACCGCATTCAGCGTGTATTGCCCCGTGTAAGTGGCGGCCGAAACGGTAAACGTTACCGCCGCCGAGATGCCTGTAGGCGCGTTCAAAGCGGCAATCGCCGTTGTAAAACTCTGGTAATTGGTAGCAGAAGCGGGCAAGCTCGGGTTGATGGTATAGTTCCCCGAAAGTTGCGCATGCAGAGCGATAGGCAAAAAGCCCATTAAAAGGAAAAGTATTTTTTTAATCATGATAGTTAAATTTTTTAAATGTACAAAAAAATGTGGTAAGGAATGTGTAAAGGATAACACGGTTATCATTACCCAGAACGCCTTATTTAACAAGGTTCAATGTAGCAAGTATTTATATACGATTACTTAATATTAAAATAGCAGCAAAAATGATGCAAATCTATTTTTTTTTAGTAAAAATACAACTAATTCAGTAGCTTAGGAAAGAAGAAGAAATAAGTAGAGCCAAAATTTCGTGCAGGATTTTGGCTAAAAACAAGGCAAATTTTGAGTTCAACGCAGCGCGTTGTACGAAAAATTTAACGCAGTTTTTAGGCA
>JBEEMU010000356.1:0-2764 GCA_041192485.1 Bacteroidota bacterium
TTATAGGCTTTAATTGCTCTGAAAATCGATTTTGCAATACGCGATTGTCCGCGCTCTGTTTCCAATTCGTTATTCTCTTCGGGGTTCGAGAGATAGCCTGTTTGCACCAAAACGCTGGGCATCGTTGTCAAACTAAGCAACGCAAAACTGCCTTCATGCACCCCACGAGTGATGCGCAATAGCTTTTTAGATTCGTTGATAATACCGTTTGCTAATTTCAAACTTTGCTCTTTAAAAATGGATTGCTTGACCGTCAAAATAGCTTGTGTGCTGGCAACGGCAGGGTCGAAGCCGCCATAATATTTCGGATAATCATTTTCTAAAAGAATACTATTGTTTTCGCGAGCGATAAATCGTTGGGCAATTTCTTCGTTTTCGTCGGTTTTATAGGTTCCAAATACATAAACTTCGGTGCCTTGCACGTCCTTCCGCGCTCCCGCAAGCATCGTATTGCAATGGATAGAAATAAACAAATCGGCTTTCACACGAGTTGCAATAGCTGCCCGTTGGTAAATATCCAAAAACTTATCCGTTTTTCGGGTGTAAATAACCTTTATGTCGGGCAGGTTTTTCTCAATAAAAGCCCCAAGTTTGAAAGCAATAGCCAAATTTAGCTTGCCTTCTACCAGCGGATGCCCAAAACAGCCAGGGTCTTTACCACCATGACCCGCATCAAGCACAATCGTTTTTATGCCCACTACAGGCTCCTTTTTTATATATTTTGGTAAAAAAACAGGGGTAGCGAGCAGCGTTGTTTTTAAAAAACAAAAACTGATAAAAAGAAGGAAGGAATTATTTGCTTTCATAAAAATAAGTAGTAGTATATAGATACTCGCTATATTGCCCCCGTTAAATAGGGTGTTCTGAGGTGAGAAATGGGTAAAAGACAACCATGTTTATTTTGTCAAAGGTGTTTAGAAAAAAACTATTGTATTATTTTTTGTCTAAATATAGACGATAAAAAAAAGACAAAAGTTTGCCACTCGTGAAAATAAATATAAAAAAGGCTGCCATTCTGTGTGAATGGCAGCCTTTTTTGAGCATTTTTTATCTTTTACCCATTCCTTAAAGTAGCAGAGTATAAATAATCACTATTTTAAGCCCCTGTGAAATACAAGGTTTTGAGGTATTTATAATAGCGTTTATTTTGCCGAAGGCACTTACAAGGAAATTTTACTCTGCTTTCAATACCTTAAACGTCGTTCGCCGGTTCATTTGATGTTCGGCTTCGGAGCATTTCGCACATTCGCAACTCGCGGCAGGCGAAGTTTCGCCATAGCCTTTTGCGGTAAGCCGCTGCCCTGCAATGCCGTGGGTAATCAGATAATTTACAGCAGCTTGCGCTCTTAGCTGCGACAAATTCAGGTTATAAGTATCGCGGCCCCGGCAATCGGTATGCGAAGAAAGTTGAATATTCACCGCTGGGTTTCGGCGCAAAACTTCCGCTAATTCGTTGAGTGTAGGCTGTGCATCGGCGCGAATATCGGCTTTATCATAATCGTAATAAATATTATCTAATACAATTTCTTGATTTTCAAATATTTGTTCTAAAATAATGGTCAATTTATGCGTTGTAATGGGCTGTTTCGGGTTTTTTTCTACCAAACCCGTATTAAACGAGGCATTTTTATTAAAAAAGCCCGTTTTTGCACCCAAAAAATCGTAAGTGCTGTTTTCTTTTATCGTAAAAACAACTTGCCCTTTATCATTTACCACTTGCGTAAAGGTAGAATCGTCGCTTTCCATTTTCAAAGAAGCCGCCGAAATAGGCTCGTAGCCCACAACTTTTGAGTTCGGATTATCGGCTATCGCAAACTTCTTTTTCACGACAGTAACTTCTAATATTTGTTGGTAAGCCACTGTCGGCACGGTTTCTTTTGGCGGTGGCACCACCACAGGCACTGGAGGTTTTGGGAGAGTTCGTTTTTCAAAGCTATAAATATCGTCGTTCCCGCTGCGTGACGACGTGAAAAAACCGCGTTTGAGCGTTTTTATTTTATCCTCGTTTTTAGCATCGCTTTTTGTTGGTGTAAAATTCCTATCTAAAATCAGCCCAAAATCGTCTTCACTCGAATTGATAGGTGCTTTTAAGTTTTTCGGCGACTGCCATTTTTGATTGGTTTGAAAACTTGAAAAAATATCCAAACCGCCCATACCTGTTTGGCCGTCTGAGGCAAAATACAGCGTATCGGCATCAAAAACAGGGAATAATTCATTGCCTTGCGTGTTGATAGAACGCCCCGCATTATGCCACTCGCCCCACGAACCATCTGGCTTTTTATCCATATAAAAAATGTCGTATCCGCCGCTCCCTTCGGGAATATTCGAGCTGAAATACAAGCGTGCGCCATCGCCTGTTAAACACGGGTGCTGCACATTATAGCCCTCGATGCCTGTTTTCACCTCCGTTATTTTCGTCCACCTATCACCCTCTGCTTTTGCGTGCATAATCTTGCAATAGTCAATTCCCTCGCGAGTTGCAGTGCCGCAACGGGTAAAAAATACTTCTGAAAAATCTTTATTATAACAAAGCGTTCCTTCATTGTAGTCTGAATTAAGGTCGTCGAAGGGCTGCAAACCATCGGCTTTAGTTTGGCTATAGAAATCGGAAAACACCTTGCCGGTCCAGCCGTAAATAGGGTCGCCTTTTTTCGGGTCAATCACGTCAGGGCGCGTTCGGTCGCTTGCAAAGAGCAAGTTTCCTTGTTGGTCTTGCACGGGTGAAAAGTCGTTTGCACTGCTATTAATGGGCATTTTTTCCACG
>JBEEMU010000357.1:0-3201 GCA_041192485.1 Bacteroidota bacterium
TTAGAATGGGGCGTGTTTTATGATGTTAAAACAGGCGTTGGCAATCTAGCAAAAAGCGTGTCGTATGCCTTGGCAAAAACAGCAGCTACATTGCCTTTCGCTAACGAAACAATTACCGCAAGCCTTTACAAATGGGTAGATGCAAACACAGATAATACCATCGATTTCGCAACAGAACTTACCGCTGTAGGTTTAGGTACCGAAACAGTTGATCCGGCTTATGCCAATTTTGCTATTCGCGAATTGAAACTCGACGATTTAAATACGGGTAATCTAGGAGTTGTTTTAGAAAATAATACCAAATACTTCATCTCAATTACTGCTCCAAAAACTGTTTTTATCGCTTATGATAATCAAATCAACGATAACGACTATGTTGGTGCTGTCACGCAAGGTTTGCACCCGACGGACGCAGCAGGTACTGGCAATTGGTTTGGCGGTTTCAGCGGTGGACAATTGCCCGTTATTGGTTTAAACCTTACGCCTGTGCGCTCAAACGCAACAGCAACAGCTAAACCAACTGCTTACAAAGTAAATGTATTCCCGAATCCTACGAGCGATTTGGTTAATATGAGCGTCAATTTCGAAACAGCAACGAACGCTACTTACGAAGTTACAGACATCACTGGAAAAGTGTTGTATAGCGAGTCGCATAAAAACGCCACAACCGATAAATTCACTTATAACACACGCGATTTAGCCGCAGGTGCTTATAATATCGTGGTACGCACCGAAGCTGGCGTTCAATCATCGCGCTTTATAGTAGCGAAATAGGTTTCGTTTTATAAAAATGACCAATAAAAAAGACTTGTCGAGCAATAGTTCGACAGGTCTTTTCTATAGGAATGGGTAAAGATAACTTGGTTAGCTTTACTCGTTCTTTATCAACGAATATCATGAACAAAAAAAACTTGTTATCTTTTGCCTTTTTAATCGGGCAACTTGTGGGCGTTGCTGCGCAAAACGCCGCACCTTCGGGCTGGGTAAACATTCAAGACCTCGACCCCAGCATCAAATTAGATATTCGGTATGCAACCGATAATAATTTCACCAAAGCGCAGCTTTACGACTGCCCAGCTTGCTATTTCCGCACGACGGTTGCGAATGCGGTTGTGAAAGTGCATAAAGATTTGCAGGCGCAAGGCTATGGCGGCTTGAAAATGTTTGACTGCTACCGCCCCGCTCCTTATCAATTGCGCCTTTGGAAAAAAGTACCCGACGCTCGCTTCGTCACGCCGCCACAAAAAGGCTCGATGCACTCTCGTGGCGGAGCCGCCGATTTGACGGTGTTAGATAAAAGCGGCAACGAATTGGATATGGGTACGCCTTTCGATTCTTTTGATAAAAAATCGTATCAAACGTGCACCGAATTTCCAAAAAATATCTTAGACAATCGAGCTGTTTTGCGCAATACGATGGAGAAATACGGCTTTCGCGCTATCCGCACCGAATGGTGGCATTTTGCCTATATTCCCACGCAGTACAGTGTTGCCGACTGGCTATGGTGCCCGAAAACCAGCGAGCCAGCCCTTCCCGTTTCGCCCACGAAACACACAAAAAAGCGTAGAAAAGGAAGGAAATAGGTAATAGTTTAGGTAATTGGAACTCGGATTTTGAAGGACTTGCCACGCCAGTTGCCAATAGTTGCCGCTGGTTTTATTAAAATCCTACTAATCGATAGCTTCCACTTTTTCTATCTGCCAGCCCGTTTTTTTACTGACAACAGTAATATTAAGCAGTCGCGGCCCCATTCCTGTTGCTCCTTCTTTTTTGGCATTGCCGAGCTGTATTTTATGGGTAGTGTGTTCACCGCTTTGCTTCGTATCTAAAATGGCGATATTGCCCCAGTCTTTATCAAAATCTTGGGCTTGAATAAAATAGTCGGCATCGAGTTCGCCGTCTTTCTCTTGTTTCAAAAGCCGTTGATATAGCTCGGGAGCGAGCATGGCTTTTGCATCGGCTTCGTTCGCCAAAAGACTATAGCCCTCCCCATTGTTCAGTTTGTCGAGATACCATGCGTAAAAATTTTCGACCATATTGGTTGATTTGATAGACATCGTTATTTTATAAACGTTGGCAGCGTCTAAGGCTTCTTGCAATAAGGTTTGCGCTTCGCCGCGTTGCCCCATCAATACTTCGCCCTTGCAGTCCATGCGTATTTTTTGGGGAAGCGGAAGCCCTGCAAGCACCAATTTTTGGAGCGTGTCTTGCAAGAGTTTTGGCAGGTTGTCGAAGTCGATTTTTTTGCCAAAAAGCAAATTACCGCCTTTTTCGGCTACCACGAGCCATGTTGTTGTGTCGGGCGTAGGGGTTGCTGCGCTGCTCGCAGTCGTCGACGGCGTGTTTTTACAAGCCTGCCACATCATTGCGCTCCCGATAAGCGCTGTAAGGAAAATGTACGATTTCATATTAGAAATTAGTTAAATTGTGGTGGTTTTAAGCGTATAAGAATGATGATTTATGCCGTAAAGTTAGGGCTATTTACATAATTTTGCAAGAAAATAAGTGCCCACAGTAGAATAAACACGGTTATCATTACCCCAAAACGCCCTATTTTACAGGGTTGAGCGGCAGTTATTTATACTCTACTACTTATTGTTTTACAACAAAAAATCTATCTATCAATCAATGAATATAGAAATTTTAGCCTATCAAAATAGGTATAGAGAAGCCTTGATAAACCTCGTGTTGCCTATTCAGCAGCTTGAGTTTAACGTGCCTATCACGCTTGCCGAGCAACCCGACTTGCAGGACGCGGGCAACTTTTTTCACCATTTCCACTTAGGAAAAGGCGGATTTTGGCTTGCCTTGGCGAAGGGCGAGGTTGTTGGCTCTGTTGGTTTGTTGAATATTGGGAATGGGCAGGCGTGCCTTCGGAAAATGTTTGTACACAAAGATTTCCGAGGCAAAGAATTTGGTATTGCGCAAAAACTGCTCGATACTTTAACAGATTTTATGAAAGAAGAGGGCTTGAGTGACGTGTTTTTGGGTACACGAGCCGATTTATACGCCGCTCGCCGATTTTATGAAAAAAACGGATTTGATTTAATCGAAAAAGAGAACCTACCCGTTAATTTCCCTATAATGGGTGTCGATTCTCATTTTTATAGAAAGAGAATATATAATATAATTGTAAGCGTCCGCGACAAAATAAACACGGTTATCATTAGCCCAGAACGCCCTATTTAACAGGGTTTAGTG
>JBEEMU010000358.1:0-4922 GCA_041192485.1 Bacteroidota bacterium
TGACTTGACTACGCTACCGTTCCCCAACGGTGTGTGCGCAGTCAAGTCATGCCTTTAATTAGTTACCCAAAACAACTTTAACCTATATAAATAGTATCAATTTTTGTGCCAAAAATTACGAATAATTATAATATAATGTCAATTTTGGGTAATAAAAAATTAAATATCGTGTAAGAAATTAAATTCCCATAGAAATCAGCCCGTTTTTGATGCGCGGTTCAAACCAAGTAGATTTTGGCGGCATCGTTTCATTATTATCGGCAAGGCTCAAAAAATCGTGGATAGAAACGGGAAATAAAGCGAATGAAACGGTCGGAATGCGTCCGCGCTGTGCCAAAACATCTAAGCCTTTTACGCCTTCCCAATAAGTGACGCGAAAATCGGTACGAATGTCGGCAATTCCTAAAATTGTTTTTAGAATATGCTCATTTAATAAATTCGAGTCGAGTTGTTCGGCTACGCCGTTGCCATTTTCAAGCACTTTGTTGCGCCAGCGCAAGCCAAACCATTGCCCGTCTAAGTGCATCGCAAGGTCGTGTTTTTGCTTGGGCGCAATCAATTTTTTGAGCGGCGCAATATGGCAAACGTCGCTCAATTTGGCCATAACGGTTAGCGGTGACTGGTCGTTCAAACCCTCCACCACGCGGTTATAATCCCAGATATTTAGCTCGTTTGTGGCGAAAAAAGCGGCTAAAATATATTGGTGCTGCTTGGTGCTTTGAAAAAGCGTGGCTGCGCTGGCCATGCGGTGATGCCCGTCGGCGATATACGTTTTTTCTACCGACGTAGCAAAATACTGCTGAAACAAAGCAATAGTTTCGGCATCTGACACCTTCCAAAACGTGTGTTTTCCCGATTTTAAGCTTATTTTATAGCTATGATTTTGCGTAGTTGCAATATCGTTTAGCAGGGCTGTGATGGCCTCCACTGGGCGATAAGCCAAAACCACGGGCTTTATCATTGCACCTCTATCCAACACGAGTTTTGTTGTTTTTTCCTCTTTTGCAGCCAACGTTTGCTCGTGTTTCAGCACATTGCCATCAAGATAATCTTGAACAGGCGATGCCGCCAACAGCCCCAGATGCGCCCCGAGTGCGCCCTCAATACGATAAACGTAAAAACATTTTGACGTTTCTTGTTGAAAATAACCAGCTTTCGCCAAGCTTTGATATTGTTCTTTGACCTGTGCGAAAAACGAATCGGGCGCATTAATCATGCTGGTTTTTGGTAGGATAGCCTCAAATGGCTGAATATGTATCATGTAGGTGTTTTACTCTTTGTGGTGTGGTTGAAATAGATAGTAGGTAGTAAGTGTTTTTTTATAAAAGAGATAAAAAAGCAAGTTAAAAAGACAAAAATAATTTTATTGTATTGCCATGCTTGCGCAAAATTGCCGTGTAAAAGGTGGTAAACAGCGCGTGTTCCGCCGCAAAAGGGGCAGTGCCAACCAGTAAGCAACAGCAAGGGGCAGCGCGGATAAAAAGGGTGCGTTTCGGGGTTGAAATTGTAAATAAGGGCCAAAACAAGACCCAAAACGACGGAATTAATAAGATATTCGATGCGCATTTTCGTTAAAATCCGTTTTGAAACAGCGTTTTTGCTTGCACGATGCCCGTCACTTCTTTAATTGTCCAGTGCGTAAAGTCGCCATTCGATTCGAAGCCCGTTCCCTGAATAATTTGGCTTGGCGTAGTTATTTTCACCGTTTTCTCGGAATAAATACGTTGCTGCGGCTCGCTCCACCAAAGCTCTTGCGTTTCCAACCGCTCGTCTTTTTTATTCCAAACCACCACGCTGTCGCGCAATAGCACCAAGCCCGAATTTTCATCGCGCTCCGCATATTTCGACGTTAATTTACTCGTCTGCTCTTTGTCTTTATTGAAAAAATCGACTAATAAGCCTTTCGGGAATACCCGCAAAGGTTTCTCTGGGTTTAAGACATGGTTCATCACTGCCGCCGTTACTTTCACTCGCACGACCGCCGAATCGCTATACAGCATTTCCACGCCTTCGGCATGTTCCACACCCTCTTCGGTCTTTTTTTCAAACTTTTTTATTTCCGCAATATCATTCCCGCAAGCAGCGAAAATAGCGGCACTGATTATAGTGAAAATGAGTGCAAAGGGCGAAAATACTACATTTAATTTTAGCATAATTTATATTTTATTCCCTACGTTACTGCGTTTGGCAAAGTTCTACCAAAACGCCGTTTGTTGTTTTTGGGTGCAAAAAGCAGATTAGTTTATGGTCTGCCCCTTGTTTTGGCTCGTCGTTTAACAATATAAATCCTTCATTTACAAGCCGTTGCATTTCAGCGCGAATATCCGAAACTTCGAGTGCGATATGGTGCATCCCTTCGCCCCGTTTTTCTAGATACTTTGCAACCGTGCTATTAGCGCGAGTTGCCGCTACCAACTCTATCTTGGTTTCGCCAACTTGAAAAAAAGAAGTAAGTACGCCTTCGCTGCCAACTTCCTCTGTTTTATAGTGTTCGCGCCCTAATAATTTCGCGAAAAGGGCGTTTGACGCAGCAACATCGGCTACGGCAATGCCAATATGGTCGATATTTTTAATCATCTTGCAAAGGTACGATTATTTTTTTTATTTCGTACCTTTGCGCTGTGAATAAGTAGTAGCGTATAAATACTCGCTACATTAAACGCTGTTAAATTTATATTGCCGCAGCCGCTTAAATAGAGCGTTTTAGGCTAATTTTGGCTTTGCCTAATCTTACGATTTGCCGCAGCCGCTTAATAAACTTGATTATGATATTGAATACCATTCAAACGCGCCGTTCGGTTTTTCCAAAAAACTACAATGAGGTGCCTGTTGCTCGCGAAACGATTGAGCAACTATTAGAAGCGGCAAATGCTGCACCGAGCCATAAACGCACCGAGCCTTGGCGGTTTACCGTTTTTTATGGCGAAGGGCGTGTAAAATTGGCTGATTTTCTATCCGATTTTTATAAAGAAAGCACCGAGGCAGCCTTATTTTCGGAATTTAAGTATAAAAAAATGCAAGAAAACGCCTTGAAATCGTCGGCTGTTATTGCCATTGTGCAACACACGAGCGGCTTAGTGCCTGAAATTGAGGAAACTTGCGCCGTAGCGTGTGCGGTAGAAAATATGTGGCTCGCGGCACACGCTTTGGGTGTCGGCGCGTATTGGAGTACGGGCGGGCCGACATTTCATCAAGCCACTCGCGATTTTCTATCCTTAGCTGCTAATGAAAAATGTTTAGGTTTTTTTTATATTGGCAACCACGATTTGCCTGAACAAACGGCTATTAGAGGCGATATTGCTGAAAAAACGGTTTGGGTTCTTGGTTAAATTACGGTTGCTTGTTTTTTTAAAAAAGCAAAACTACACTCGTTTTAGCATCCAAAGTTCGCAGCCGAAGTGTCCCGAATTGCCGAGCGGTGCGTTTAGATACTCGAAGCCGAATTTTTCGTAGATAGACAGGGCTTTTTGCAGTTCGGGCATACTTTCGAGGTAAACCTGTTTGTAGCCGATAGCCGCGGCATCATCGAGGCTTTTTTGTATCAATAGCCGCCCTAAGCCTTTGCCGCGAGCTTTCGCCGATAGATACATTTTGACTAATTCGCAAGTTGCGTCGGGCAAGCCTTCGGTCGGGTAAATGCCGCCGCCGCCCACTATTTTACCGTCTAATTCGGCGATATAGTAAATGGCTTGAGGTACTTGAAACAGCTCGTATAAAGCATCGGTACTGGCATCATAATAGACGGTGCCGGGGTGATTGGCTCCGAATTCGGCGAGTGTGCTGCGGATAATGTCTGCAATTGCAGCATTGTCTTGGGGGGCAATAGGGCGTATTTGTATCATTTTTTATTTAAGGAGTTAATAAAATATCATCAATAAAAAGACATATTTTTATAAAATTTGCAATTTTTACAAAAAATAACTGCCGAATTTGTAAAAAAGACGTACATTTGCACGGCGTAACGAACTATATTTTTTTTATAAAACACTGCCGCTAAGAAATCTTCTCAAATAGGCAGACAACCATTTTATATGCTAGAACAAAACGAATTCGAACTCCAAGAGGCTTTCGATGCCGAAGGGCATAAACTAAGCCCTGTGCTTGCCCACGAAATCAAAAATTTTTTAATTGACATCGACGGAACTATTTGTGACGATATTCCGAACGAAGAACCCGAACGCATGGTCACGGCAGCACTCTATCCCGATGCTTTGCCTATCATCAATAAATGGTATGAGGAAGGGCATATTATCACCTTTTTCACCTCGCGCACCGAAGCGCACCGCACGGTCACAGAGGCATGGTTGCAACGGCATGGCTTCAACTATCACGGCATTTTATTTGGCAAACCGCGTGGCGGGAATTATCACTGGATTGATAATCATATCGTAAAAGCGACGCGCTACGAAGGTAAATTTACCGATTTGGTGACGGTGATGAAAGAAATTGAGGTTTTTGAAAAATAAGCCTTCTTTTTGTGGTTTATTTCGTTGTGTTGTGATGGGCAGCGTATGTCAGTTCTTGTTTCTGATACCCCTAAACCATATAAGTCTTATAGGTTTAGGGGTATATATGTTTTAGGGGTGTGAAAAACAGCCTTTAAATAGTTAAGCCTTTAATCATATTATACTCCGTAGATTTATTGCCATACGAAGCTGCCGTGATTGATTTGATGCGTTGTGCGCGGTCGTGCAGGTCGGTATAATAATCGTTGCGCTCTTTTCGGGCGAAACGCAGGCTTGTCAGATGTCCGATGACATCGTTATTTAATTGCGTAATTTGCCCTAAAAAGTTTTGTAAGCTTGCTATTTTTAAGTGTGCGGCAGCTGGGGTATAATTTGCAAAAGTTTGCAAGGTTGTTACTAAATCCGTGAAATGCTGAGTCAAAGACCCGAACGACTGTTCGCATTGCGATATTTTAT
>JBEEMU010000359.1:0-4759 GCA_041192485.1 Bacteroidota bacterium
ACGCGGTGAAGGCTCTTGCAATGCTTCGGGACCGTGCAGCTCTATTACCGTAACGGTTTCGTCCGAGTCGCGTATTTATGTAAAAGCAAACGCAACAGGCTTAAACAACGGTACTTCATGGGCAAACGCATACACCTCTTTGCAAGCCGCCTTAGACCAAACGACGGTTTGCGATAGTATTTTTGTGGCTGCGGGCACCTACACGCCTACCAAAGATGTGGCAGGCAGCGCAACCCCTGCCAACATTCGCACCAAAACTTTTAAAATACCAACAGGAGTCAAAGTTTTTGGCGGCTTTGTGGGCACCGAAACGCAGCTTGCGCAACGCACACCAAGCATTTTTGGGGGAGGGGGCAGTTTTTTGACTGGCGAAATAAGCACAGCCGCTTTAACGGATAATGTGTATCATGTCGTCACATTTATTAATGTGAGCAACGAAACAGAATTAGATGGTTTTATAATAGAAAAAGGGTATGCGAATGGCGCAGCCGCGAGTGTCTATGATCGCGGCGGCGGCATTTTAAACAATGGCAGCGGCGCAGCTAATTATAGTGCGCCCGTTGTGCGGCGGTGCTTTATTCGCACTAATTTTGCGACAACAAGCGGCGGCGGTATGATGGATTACGGCATTACGGGCGGCGAAGTGCAAAGTGCGGTTTGGAACTGCACTTTCACGGGCAATAGCGCGGCAAACGGCGGCGGATATTACGGCTTAGGTAAAGGCACGACGAGTGGTTTTTGCAGCAGCCATATTATTAACTCGCTTTTCTATACAAATACTTCTACAAACGATGGCGGCGGCGCGTATTTTAATAACCTTACAGGCGCATCGGGGTCAGTTAGTGGTTTAACGGGGCCAGCTGTTGTCTTCTGCACCTTTGCCAACAACACGATTGGTGCAGCCAAAAAAGGGCGCGGTGCCTATTTGCTCGAAGGGTATTTATATGCCAATAACTCCCTTTCGTGGCATGGCGTGGCGCAAAGTGAAATAGACCATGCCGCTACTAATAATACCTTGTATTTTAATAATACCTTTACAACCGTCGACCCCTTATTTGTAAACGCCGCAGGCAACGACTATCGGTTACTAAAATGCTCGCCTGCCTTGAATCTTGTCGATACACACTATTCTTCCGACGAGCCGAATAAGGACTTAGACGGCAATCCGCGCCGCTATGCAAATGGCAACACCGATTTAGGTTGCTACGAGCGGCAAGCAGGCGCGGCGGCAGGCAAAATCTTTGTGAACGCGAATGCGAATCCAGCATACGGGAATAATGGCACAAGTTGGTTTAGTGCTTATACTAGTTTGCAAACTGCCTTAGACGTGGCTTGCGGTGATACGATTTGGGTGGCTAATGGTACCTATTACCCAACAAAAGATGTAACAGGTAATGGTGCGCCTGCCGACCCACGCACGAAAACGTTTAGAATACCGACAAATACGGTTATGTATGGGGGCTTTACTGGCAGTGAGTTTGTGTTTAGCCAACGTGTATTACCTACAACGAGCGCGGCGGCTACGCTACTTTCGGGCGATATTGGGGTTTTAAACACCGCAACAGATAATGCCTATCATGTGGTTACGCTGCAAGATGTAAGTCTAAATACGGTATTCAACGGATTTAAAATAGAAAAAGGCAATGCAAACGGTACGGGCGACAATGATAAAGGTGGCGGCATTTTTAGTTACGCTACCTTAAACAGTATACAGCATAACCCGTTGATAACTAACTGCACGATAAGCAATAATCAAGCGGTAAATGGCGGCGGTGTTGCCACGAAGTCCTTCGGAAATTCAACATCAGTCTATGCTTACGAAAGCTCTCGTTTTTACAATTGTATCGTTTATAATAATACCGCAACAGGCAACGGCGGCGGCGTTTATGCAACAGCTGATAATGCCGACTGCTCAACCTCTTTGGTTAATTGTTTGGTTGCAAGCAACGCTGCAACAGGCGATGGAGGAGGTGTGTATATTACGCGGGTGAATACAGGCGGAAGAGCAGGCATTTCTATAATGAACTCTACGCTTGCGGCAAATACTGCAGCAACGGGCAAGGGGCAAGCGGTGCATATTTATGGTATCAGTAGTAACAGCGTGAGTGCTAATTTATTTCAAAATATTCTTTGGAATGGAGCGGGTTCCTCTCAAAAAGCAATCAATGGTTCGTTTGGTTATTTTTCGGGGAGTAGCGATATTATTCAAAACTACACCGCAAGTGCGGCGGGCTTTGCAGCGGCAAGCGTTTCCAACTTTATGACAACAGCCAGTGTTTTGCAAATCGACCCTTTGTTTCAAGCACCAGCTAATTTCGATTACAGTTTATTGCCTTGTTCACCTGCTCTCAATATGGGGCAAAATACGCATTTTTGGGCAACCGATTTAAAAGGCAGATACCGAGTGTTTGGCGGGAATGTAGATTATGGAGCCGAAGAGCTACAACACCTAGCAAGCATCAGCCCAGCGATAAGCATTGTTTCCGATTTGACGAATGTATGTGCAGGCGTGACCCTTACTTTTTCGGCTACCCCAACCGACGGAGGATTGACCCCAAGCTATCAATGGAAAAAAAATGGATTTAACGTAGGGACAAATAGCACAGTTTACGCCGCAAATAATTTGGCCAATAATGATATAATAACTTGCGTTATGACGGGCAGTATAGCCTGCCCTGGCGGCACTACGCCCGTGACAAGCAATGCCATTACTATCGTGCAATATATGCCACCCTCGGTGATTTATGTGGATTCGACGGCTGCCGCAGGCGGCAACGGCAACTCGTGGGCAACTGCCTATAAGAACCTCGCCGATGCCGTTTTATTAGGTTATCAATGTAGCAATGTTGACACTATAAAAGTAGCAAAAGGAACGTATTTGCCAAAGTATCCTCCTGTGAAAAATAGCACCTTGCTGCCGCTAAATCTTGCCGAAATGCCAAGTATCGGAATTAACACGCCCACACAAACGTATGAATTTTTAAAAACCTTTCATCTAAGAAGCGGCTTAAAACTCGTGGGCGGCTACCCTTCGAGCGGCGGAACGCGCAACTATGCTGCCAATACCACTATTCTGAGTGGAAATATTGGCAATGCAGCCGTAAATACGGATAATGTATTTCATATTGTGGCGGCTATCGGCGCAAATGGCACACGCTTAGATGGTTTTACCGTGCAGCACGGCTATGCTTATCCAGGCAGCAGCCCTAATACTTTTATTCATAATGGGCATATTATCAATAATGAAACAAGCGGCGGATTAGTTGTCACACCAAATTCTAATATAGCACTTGAAAACTGTTTATTCCGTAATAATTATGCTTATCATAGTGGCGGTGCGGTGCGTGTAGATACCGCAAATGTACAATTTACAAATACCGCATTTTTATCTAATACCAGTGGTAGCGGCGCAGGTTTTTTTCAATACTATGGAAATGCTAATTTTACAGGCTGTAGCTTCAAAAACAATCATGCGAGCAGCATAGGCGGTGCTATTTCTACAAATATTGTGACAAGTACGATGATAAACTGCGACTTCATCGCTAATATAGCCGACAATTATGCGGGTGCTTGTGCCACAAGCGGAAATACGACCGTGAAGGGCTGTATATTTTATCTTAATAATACCTCTTCTAGTTCGGGCGGCGGGCTTTATAATACAGGCGATACATGCATCATTGATAACACGTTATTCTATGGCAATTACACCACTTACCCCAACTCCGCGTCTTTTACTGGGGGAGCTGCCGTGCTACACAGCGGAAGCGGAGTACCTTATTTAAGCATTACAAACTCTACTTTTTATAATAATCAAGCGGCCAATAATCACGGCAGTATTTTGGATAATAGTGGCGGTAATACCACTATCAAAAATTGTATTGTCCGCAACACGACAAGTGCTTATACTCCAATTGTCGATATTAACGGTTTTATGAGCGTTACCAATTCAAATGTTTTAGGCGGCTACGCAGGCGCAGGCAATATCGACATCGACCCACAATTTTTGAATATAAGCGACCCCGACGGCACCGACAACCTCTGGCGCACTGCCGACGACGGCTTCCGCCTGCAAGCAGGCAGCCCTTGTTTGAACGTCGGCAATAACGCAGGCGTAGCAACTACGGACATTCTTGGCGCAAGCCGCATACAAAATGGCACAGTAGATATGGGCGCGTATGAAGGCGGCGTGTGCGTGAATTTCCCAACGGCTTATAATGTCACGGGCGGCGGAACGCACTGCGCAGGTACGCCTGACTTTTCGGTAGGTTTGGATAATTCGCAAACGGGCATCAGCTATCAATTGCAACGCAACGGCGCAAACGCAGCCCCTGCAATAACAGGGATAGGAGCCGCGCTCGATTTTGGGGTACAAACCGCTACGGGAGTTTATACCGTCATCGCTACAAACACGACTACGGGTTGTACAATGGCGATGGCAAACGCTGTTTCTGTTGTCACAAATCCATTGCCTACAGTTTATACCGTCACAGGCGGCGGTGTTTATTGCCAAAACGGAGCGGGTTTAAACGTCGGATTATCGGGTTCGCAAACAGGCGTAAGCTATCAATTGCAAGTGTATGGTGGCAGCACGGGTAGCCCGTTGACGGGTACGGGAATTTCTCTTGATTTCGGGCTGCAAACAACTACTGGAGCCTACACCGTGCTTGCTACCAATACGACAACGGGCTGCGCGGCATCGATGGCAAACACTATAAACATTAATACCAATCCAATACCAAGTGCTACGACAACTGGCGGC
>JBEEMU010000360.1:0-10525 GCA_041192485.1 Bacteroidota bacterium
GGCAATCATCAAGGTATCTAATTTGCCTAAAAGCAAACCGCCCAAATTGCCTAATAAAATGAAGCCCGAAAAATCGAGCATTTCGCGGCGTAAGGCTGGCGTAAGCAATAGGCGCGGCGAGCTGCTTAGTTGCCACAAATCCGCCTTCGCCATATAAGCAATTAGTAAAAATAAAATGATAATATTGGAAAATGCAAACCATTGCATCATTCCCGCAAAATCTAAAACGCCATACCAAACCGCCATACCTGCGCAAATAGTGACTATTCTTTTGGCTGCATCGCGCAAAAATGTAGGCACGACAACCGCAAAATTGGAGCGGCAATACACTTCTAAAACGATAAAATACATGGTGCTTATAGTGATTGGCAATATATAATGCCAGTATCGCTGCATCAAAGGGTCGTTAAATAAGGCTCGCAAGGGCGCGTCGAATAGCCACAAACTTACCGTTACTATCAAAATGCCGGCCAAAGGCAAAAATAGCAAAATCCAAAGGAAGCCATTATTGCCGTTTTCGTCATTTTTAAAATAAGGAAAGTATCGAATACCTAAATTAGGCGCACCCGCCAACGCTAACGTAGCCAATAGTGACGTGCTTTCTTCTAAGGTGCGCACCAAACCGATTTCCTGTTTGCTCAAAAGCAAGGGAAAAAGCACTAAAAAACTTACAAAACCAAGTGCCACACCAATATATGACACCATCGCGGATTGTATGCCTTGTTTTATAACGAGTCCCATAAACCCACAAAGTTACGGCTTTATTTGGCTTAATTATACGTTTTCTCGATATTTTGCTCGTTTTTATTGCTCCCGTTTTTATACCAGTCGTCGATAGCCGTTTTATTGGTGCGGAAAAAGAGTTTTAGATTTTCGTCAGGGATATTGTAGGAAAAATAAGTGCAGTCGTTGCAGGTTGCTATAAGTTGGTAAGTCTGCATTTTTTCGGTAAAAAAGCGGCGTATCGGCGGCGACATTCGCTTGCGTTGCTGCCAAAGTTGCGGAATATTTTGGTAAGAAACATCGCATATTAAAAAATACCAATCAATTTTATTATAGCTATAACTCTTTGTGTTGTAATCGGTTATAATATTATCCCAAGAAAAACACGCTACCGCAGAAAGAATAAAGAGCATCGCCCAACTATTGATACGCAGAAGATAGAAAATAGTTTTTTTATACTTTATTTTCAAAAGCATTGTGAAAAGCCCGATAAGCACCAAGACCAAAAAAACAAGCACGCCTATCCGATTATACGCCAAACCATAAGCGCATATATATTGCAAGTTGCGCATAAAAACTGATGCCGCCAAAAAACTATTTTGAACCGTCCAGCCATAAACTAATGCTTTCAAAAAGGCGTTTTTGGTATAAAAATTCAAGTTTTTATGAAAGAAATAAGCCACTAAACCCATGGCTAATAAAATGCTAAAAATGAGCGTAAACGTGCCGTCGTGCAAATCGCTACTGAACTCGGACGGCAAAATAGACTGCCGACCATGTAGCCAAACTGCCCAAATATCGGAGCAATTGACCAATAAAATCAAGGCATTTAAACTCGAAAATAGCACAACTGCCGTGCGGTATTGCGTAAGCAATGCCAAAGGCGAAAAGCTTGGTACAACCAAATCAGTTCTTTTGACTAAAAATAAATCGCGTAAAATACTGCGATACCGCTCGTTAGTGTCAGAAAAATTTTGCTCTTGTTCAACAATCGATAGCCACTCGGCGCGAAATAGGAGCAAGGCGGCTGTGAAAATACAGATTATCCAAAAAATAAGCCCCCAAAACGACCATTCGAAGCTGACAGTTGCCAAAACTTCGCTAATAACTCGACAAACGTGGTTGCAAAGCTGCGCAAAGCCGTCGTTTGCAAAATAGTAAATGGTAAAAAAGATGGGAATAATGCAAGCGGAAACCCAAGAGTAGGTGAAAAATTTATTCGTTTTTTTGGCGTGTTCGGCGGTGAAAACGCTGGTATCAACGCCCCCCAAAATCATTTTTGGCGCAGAAATCCACGCCGAAAGGCTGTAAAACCACGCTGTTAAAGCCCAGCGAACCTGCGGGTGATGCGCCACGCCAACCAAAACCATCATCGTGACGAGGTGCATCGCAATTGCTAAGTCGCTATTCGATAGGATTACGCCCACACTCGCTATCAAACTGATGGTTATGGGTAGCAACATTTCTTTTATCACAAAAAAATCTTTGTGCTGCACATATAAAAAAATAATGGCTAAAATATTGAAAATCAAGCAATTGGCACCTGCATTTTCGTTGCGAAACAGTAGGTGAATGGCAATAGCAAGCCCTGCTAAAAGAAAATTTTTATTCATGAGATGAGAAATGTATGATATATATGATGTAAAAAAATGTATGATATAAGTGCCCGCAGCAAAATAAACACGGTTATCATTAGCCCAAAGCGCCCTATTTTACAGGGTTTAAGTGGGCAATTATTTATATACTACTACTTATGATGCGCCTTCGGTGTTTAAAAACCACTGCTTCGGCTAAAAAAAGGCGAATTCTAAGCCGATTTGCGCTCGCGCCTCGTGCAAAGGCAGGGGAAGGAGGGCGATAAAGTCGGGCTTTATATCGATGTTTTTCAGGCTTGCACCGCGCTGATAATTGCGCCAAAGAAGTGTCCAGCGTTCGGGCATTGTCGGTATCGAAACGGTCAGCGCAATCAGCACAAACACGTTTTTCCAGCCGCCTTTGCAGCCCGCTTGAAACGCCATCATCAGCACTTCGCCTTCCAAGTTCATCGGATAATCGTATAAAACGTGACGAATGTCGTGTGTTTCGTAGTTTGGAATAAAAGTGAAATGATGTGCATCTAAAAACGCCGCCACGCTATGGCCTAACGAACCTTTCGGAAACGTCCGCAAACTATCTAAGCCGAACGGAAAGGCTGACGCGCCGCCACACACTTTTTTGACCCAAACCACCACCTCAAAAATGACATCGATGCCCCAAGAAATAATTGCATCGCGAATACTTAAAATTGCTTTAATCATGTTGGTAATATTTAATTTTTTAAAAAATAAATTACAAACTACTTTGAATTTCAAAGTTTAAAAATAAAAAAAAACCGTAACGGTTTGGGTTGTTTGTGGGTTTAAACGCAGAGTCATTTTTTTAAACGCAGAGCTATTTTTTTTTAAACGCAGAGTTACCGCAGAGCTTATGTTAGTTACAAAAACGGTGGCTTCTTTCTTTGGTTGCTTTTAAAACGCAGAGCCGTTTTTTTAAACGCAGAGCTGCAACGGGTGTTTAAAAGAGGATGCGAGAGGGGTTAAACTTTGTTTAAACGACATGGCTAAATATTGTCTAAAAGTCTATTGTCTAATTTCTCATTCATACAGAAAGGTACTAATTGTGCCAACAAGTATCCACGGAAATAGAAACTCCAAGGTTTGATAGGCAAGCGAAAGGTTGCCAATAAGTAGGGCAGCGAAAAAAAATGGGACAGCAATAGATTGTAGTGTTAGTATCGTTTTAGCCGCAATTTTATGAAAACGTTTTTCAATAAATAATTCGTTCAAGTAAGTAAATAAGGCTATTGAAGGGATTGAAGTAAAAATGCTGCCTGCGAAAATTAGGGCTGCCACCCCTATTTTTTCTCGCGAATCAATGGGCAAGTCCATGGGTTTGTAAAAAACAAATCCAAGAAACGGCGATAAAATCAGCGTTGTTGCCCATACTTTTACAGGATAGTTCATCTTTTTCAAAAAAGCTATTTTCCTCTGATAATTGCTTCCAGCGCGTCCAAATGTTCGGCGAAAGCCTTGCGCCCGAGTTCGCTTATTTTATAGGTTGTTTGCGGTTTTTTGCCGATAAATTGTTTGTAAACAACGATGTATTCCGCTTTTTCTAAGGCTGCGACGTGCGAAGCTAAATTGCCGTCGGTCACGTCCAAAAGCTCTTTCATACGGCTGAAATCTACTTCATCGTTTGCCACAAGCACCGACATCAGCCCGAGCCGTACTCGGCTGTCGAAGGCTTTATTTAGCTGTGTTGAAATGTGTTTCATGCCTATCGCTCGTATTTATAATACATGACTGCGCCGTACACGATGTGTAGTACGCCGAAACCAATAGTCCAAAAAAGCAGTCCGTAGCCAATGAAAACCGCCGAAATAAGCCCCAAAATCATTTCGCAGATGCCGAGGTAGCGAACATCGTCGAGCGTAAACTTGGAGGCATGAAGCAAAGAAAAGCCGTAAAAGAGCAGCAAAGAAGGCGCAACTAAGCCCACAAAGCCGTGATACAACAAGATAAAGCAAAACAGGCCGCCTGCGCCGAGCGGTATCGCGAGGTTGAAGGCAAGTTGAATAGACGTGTGGTCGAATGCACTTTCGCCGCGCAAATGCGCTTTTCGGCGCGTGAAAAATGCGCCGATTGCTAATGCTACAACCAAAACAGTCAATGCGTCGGCGATGAAAAACACGGTAATTTCCTCAATCGTATGGCGACTATTGCTGATATGCACGTCGAAAAAGTTGTCGAATGGCGTAACGCCCAAATACAGGGGAACCGCCGCCGCTCCTATTAAGGCGCAAATGCCCGCCGCTATGCCGCTCAATCCGCTCAACGATAAAAACTTGGCGGAGCGGTTCATCATCGTCCGAATGTCGGACAGTGCCTGCAATTGTTCTTCTTGGATAGACATGATTTTTATGAAAATTATTTTATAAAGTACTTTGTACTGCAAAGTTACGACAAAAAAACAAAACCACAAATGTTTTGCGGTTTTGTTTTTAAAAAATTACAATTCATTATAAGATTTTGCGCCAATCAAGCGTTGGTTTTTATACTTTATTACCTTAGTAGTGTTTCAAGTTAATGCTGTCGGATTCTAGACTGGTGGGTCTTCAGCCCACCACGCAACTCGAAATCCGTTAAAAAATTGGAATTTTGTTATAGAGCGAGTTCAAAGACCCAGCTCACCGAAACACTCGTATTTATCCGACAGGATTAACTGGATTGACTACTAAGTAGTGTTTCAAGAATACTATCGGATAGCAAATTTAGGTTATAAGGTGTCATAGTACGAGTTCTGCTTTCGCTGTATCGGCAAAAAGCAAAAATACTGCCCAAGTGCCTGCCACGCCTTATTCGCCCTTCGCAAGGCGGGCGATTTAAGCCCGAAACGCCAAAGCGGTCATGTTTCCGAGCGGAAACATGACCGCTTTGGCGTTTTTTTACGCTTTTTTAAAAATAAATGTAAAAAAGTTAGGCCAGGTAAAAAATAATACCTTATATTTGCACCGTATTTTTTTCGTCGTGGTAATATGACAAAATAGGCAATGTGCAAAAATAAATTTTTCGCGGACGAGATGCGGACGCATCTCGTCCTCGAATTTTTTTTGTATAGACCTTTTTCGTTGAAGGGCTATTCGGCGGTCGTTTTCCTTCGTCCCTGCCCTGTTTATAAAGCAGTTTCCAACGAGTGCCTCATACAGTCATTATATCCTATTTAAAACCCGTACCATGCTCCAACGCCTTCACGCCCTCCATCAATGCAAATTTAAGCGAAAGCGGCGGTAGTCGCTGCTTTATTTCCCATCGTTTTCCTACTTGCTTTTGCAGTGGTCTGGCATTTTTTTGCCAAAATTCAAAAATAATTTCAAAACAATTTCATTAATTTCAAAAATTAACCCTATCTTTGTATTAATAATATGAATAGAATAACAAAAATAATATTCGTAGCCTTCGGGCTTTTTTGCGGCGCGTTTGCGAACGTTGCGCAGGGACAGGGTAGTCCGCTAATGTCCCCAGATTCTCTTATTGACTTTAGAAACAACCACTTTTGCGGAATGCACAAACATTTTGAAAATGTCATGCAAGGGCGCTTAACCGGTTCTGCACCTTCTTGCACACCAGGATACATTCATAGAGCAGCTTTTATACTGTCAAACTCGGCGGCTATAGTGCCTTATTTCAATAGTACCTTTATCGTGTATTATGAAGATGCTACAATTACAGGGCAACAGACAGGCTTTTATGACCCTATTGATGGGCTTGCAAGAAGGACTGTTTTAGAGCGTGTGCTCGGATATGTTAAAAGCCAATTTTCTATTGCTGACAATGCCAATATAGAAATCTATCTGTATCGCTCTTTGGTGCCTGCCATATTTCCTGCGAACCCTATTTGTCACGATTTTTTAGCGGCAGCCTATCCTATAGCACCAGGCGATTCTCCTACATCGGGTGTTTACAAAAATAATATGTATCGGCATATTACAGAAGGGCATGACCCCGACTCTGATCAATATGATGGCTTTATGATAGTTAATTTCGATAGAGTGGCCACTTTGCCTATAACATATTATACAGGTACAGACTTGCTGAATCCAAATCCTTGCGATCTCGATTTATTCATGCTTTTACTGCACGAAATGGGGCATAATTTGGGCTTTTACTCGTTAATACAAAAAAATGCAAGCAATCAAGCTGTATCAACCTATCCCTCTATATTTTCTCTATTTGATTGGCATTTTTTACATACAGGCGATATTAAAACGACAGCTGAGATGAACAAATTTGTAACAGGCACACTTACCGCCCCCCAAATAAATCCAGATGTAAATGCAGGGACTGCCCCAGAACCGCTAAAATACGGAAATATTTGGCTGTATAAACAAGGTGGAAGCAATATACATTCCCCTTCAAGCGGCGATAATCAAAGTAGTGTAAGTCTGCCTACGCAGTTTAATCAGCCTATGACGAATACGAGTCATTTGGATAATAATCAAACCTCTTTTACAAATCGATTACAGTTTTCTCCTGGGTTTGCACCTGCCTATATAATGAACTCTGGGATGGCTCCAGCTGACGCTGCTAGGCAATTTTCGCCACAGGAATTGCGAATATTTGCGCAGTTGGGCTACACGATAAACCCTACTGTTTCACCAAATTTAACAAATCATCCACCCCATAATACAAAAGTGCAAGAAACAGCTATTTATGAACATATTGACCCGCCAGGAGTCTTCGGGCTTATACACAATTACTTTGACGCATGTAGTTCGCAACACAGAGACCAAGAAACTTTTTTTGCAGAACGTGAAGGGGCTGTAACGCCTTGGGTTTTAAATTACCTACTGCCCACAAGAACAACAATAATCCAGCTATCACAGTTGGGAGTTGCAGACAGTGACGGTGACCTTGTAAGTATTGCGCCAAATTCTTTTTATGTCATACAGGGGAGCTGCTGTGGCAATGCTATTACACATACTACGAGTAGTATCACTGTTACGGCAGGAGAATACTATCACGGATTAATACAGGTAGGATTTCGCCTATACGACGGGAAAGATGTGGGCGATTTTACCACGCTAACTGTTAAGGTAACACCTTCAACGCATACTAGCTACCCTGCCAATTTGGTGCTAAATGGTGACTATGAGGCTGGTACCGAAGTTAAAACAGGACTAACTTTTAACGACTTTCAAAATAGCCCTATTCCAAACTCTCCGCAGCAATTCATCCGCGAAGCGCAATACTGTAGAGGGCGGATTTTTGCTGATGCACACCCATTTTTCAGTACCAGTTGGATATACGCTGGTTCGGGTGTTGTCACTAAAAATAGTGCTTTTGCACAAACCTGCAGGGGCGGCGCATGGAGGTCAAATCCTTTTGGCTATATACTCACCTCTACACCTTCATCTACCACGGGCGGCGGATATGCAATACCTGACCCTACGCCAACAGGTGGCAATAGGTTTGATATTGGGTATGAATTTTACTCTACACTCGTAAAACCTATGGAAAAATGTAAGGTGTATAAGTTGAAATGCCAACTTAATACAAATATACTTGCGGGGGCGACATCTGGACAGGAAACACCCATGACTATTTATTTTCTCCCGACTGCAAATTGCGATTATTATAGCAGCGCCAACCCTGTTTTTCAAACCACTTGGAACGTTCCTGCAAATAGTAGTTGGCAGGATATAGAGCATATCTTCAAATTTTGCCCGAACTCTGCCACTGCTCTTCCTGCCTATTATATGGTCATATATGCGAATGAGCAGCATATAACCATTGACAATATTTCTTTGGAAGAGGTTGTAAATCCGCCGCCGATGACAGTCGTATTAAGTGCGCCAGCCACTACTGTCGGGCAAAGCGCTTGGTTGCCTATAACGGCTACTGTAAATCCGCCAGGTTGCGCCCTGCATTATCAATGGTCACTGCCAGCGGGTTCAACGGACCCTTGTCTTACTTCGGGTACTTGTCCTACTATAACTGTTTCACCTGCGGTTAATACGACCTATACTGTAACAGTTACAAGTGGCACTTTGGCAGGCTGCGTCACAACAGCAACGGCAAGTATCATGATAACGGTTTCGAATTGCCAACAACCTCGTCCGACGATAACAGCCTCTCCACAAGGGGTGCGTTGTGGAGGTTTATCTACGGCATTAACTGCAATAAACCCTATTCATGCTACTACTACATTTACTTGGAGTAATAACACTACAGGGGCAAGTACGACGGTTTCGCCTACGGTAAACACTATTTACACGGTAACGGCAACGGCTAATGGCTGTAGCTCTACGGCCACCTATCGAGTAGCTGTTTTCGATAGCCCACATTTTACTTTAACACCGAATAATGACGGTATTTGCCCAGTAAACCCAACAATCATTTCAGTGAACACAATAGACCACCTAGCTCTTAACTGGGGGAATTCAACAGGCCCAATTCTTAATGGTCCATCATTGACAGTAAATACACAGGGTACTTATACTGTGACAGCAACCATGGTTACGGGAGGGCATCAGTGTACTGCCACGCAAAGTATAACAATAAGTAACGGGATGCCGCCGCAAAATCTTACAATTACGCAGGGGACTTACGATATGTGCAACGGTATAAACTTGACGGCTTCGGCTGCGTATTTGTATGCGTGGAACACGGGTGACTATACGCAAATGATAACGACTAACCCTTACCCTGAAGCAACCTATACCGTCACTGCGACCGCACTTAATGGCTGCACAGCAACAGCAAGCACGATTATAAGGGTGTATAACAGCCCTGTGTGGAACGGATTTATCCGCGTGGGTGATGCCTTTGGTTGTCCGACAGCATCAGCCGCTATAGTTGATTATCAGCATCTTTTCAACGCAACAACCCATACGTTTACTAGTAGCGACCCTATTATTGTGGCAGGTTCCTTCACTATCGATCAAAACTTTGCCACCGAAAACACCGAATGGGTGATGCTGCCTGGGGCAAAATTAGTTGTACAGCCGTACAGAACGCTCACCTTGAATGCAGGCACCGAATTTCATGCAGCTCCCTGTGGCAGGCTGTGGCAGGGCATCGTGGTCAATTCGCGTGGGCGATTGGTGACGACTGGCACACAAGCTCCGTTTGGCAGTTGGCAGAATGGCGTACTGACATCTCTAACAGTGCCGAATATTGACGGCTCAAAAGCGAATAATGTGGTGTTGCGCGACGCTTACAGAGCGATTGAAGCACAGAATATGGCGCGAGTTTCCTTAGATTATACAGCCTTTAGCAATAATTATAACGGGCTGTATTTCGATGGAAATGCCGCGACAGGCACACGTGCTTTGATTATGGAAAAAATGCACAACTGCCTGTTCTACCAAGATTTTGACGATTTGCTGAACCCTTACGACCCTGCGCTGCCGTATAATATTAATGCCGAAGCTGGCATAAAGGTAAAAAATGCTGCCTATATCAATTTAAACCCGACCAATTCGTTTGACGAAATGGGAACGCTGTTTACGGGGGCTTTACAGCGCGGTATAGCCTTAGATAATACGACGATGCGCGTTGGCAATTTAACTTTTTCAGAGCTTTTAACCGAATCGCAAAATAACCCGCTTGCGCATGGCGTAGATCCGATAGGCATTGACGCGGTAAATAATAGCCGATTGGCCTATACAGGAACACCGAGTTTGCGTTTTCAGAATAATACGTTTTCGCATAAAGATTTTTGTATTCTCAATACGGCTGTTCATAGTCAAAGCTCGTCGGTGGTATTAGATGGCGTAACTACCATCGACTTCGTGATACGGTCTAATCTCCCGACCTTTTTGCATGCCGAAGGCACGAATAGTGCGGTGACGGTGAAGAACTGCATTTTACACAGCATCGATGAACAAGCAATATGGATAGATAATACGACGAATATGAGTAAGCTCCTTATTGAAAACAACCTCATAGAAATGACGCAGGATATTCATTTTCCTACTCATATTTTATTTCCGAATGCGCGCGGGGCCATTATGGTAGCAGGCACGAATGTGCTGCCCGACCCACGCGACCCCATTCAACCGACCTTGCGCATTGCAAACAATACCATTTCTACGGGTGCAAGCCCTGCCGGCATTCGCGTTGTAGGCTTTAATGGCTTGCACATCAATAATAATACTGTCGTTTTGCAATCTTTTTTGGCTACCCGCGAGGGCATTGGCTTAACGAACACGAGTCAAACAACCCTTTCGTGCAATAATATACGCGGCGAAGGTGCCTATTCT
>JBEEMU010000361.1:0-6713 GCA_041192485.1 Bacteroidota bacterium
ACGTGTAAAAAGTCCTCCATCGTTTTTTGTGGCGTTGTTGCCACTACAATATTATCAATACCGAGGCTGTCGCAAACCGTCCCGTCGACGGGACCAAGACGGAAGTTTGGGTAATTTGGGATAGCATTATTCATTGCATATAATCTTATAGAATAAGGGGCTGTATTACAAGCAATTCCCTGCTCGTTTGGGTTGTGGATTACTGACATAGTTGTATCTACAGAAGGTGTACAATATATTTTGCCATTTGGCGCTAATTGCATTTGTAGAAAATATTGATAATTGCCAATTGAAACTCTATGATTCCAATAAGCAACAGTATCAATAGTTGTAAAAATATTCGTTGCATTTAAATCATACTGAAGTATATACCCAGTAGCACCAACATATAAATAACGAGAATCAGAAGATGCCGCACAGCCTGCATAGAACAACTCGCCGACCCTATTTTGGTCGGAAATGATAGACTGTTGTGGATTACTCAATGTACCCGCGCACCTATCAAATTCTAATATATTTAAAAAGGATTTAAAAATACCGCCTACAGTACTACAGTGGATATATTTAGTTCCATCTGGTGAAAAACAAGATTGCCCTATGTCTGTCAATGTTGTATCGCCTATTGCTTGCCAATTTATAAACTCTAATCCATTCGGGCTTAACAACATAATAGCAAACCCATTTGTATTTGCTTCGGGAATAATAATCCACCAGTCGCGCCCATTAGCATGACGGCAAGCGGAAATTTTACCCGCATCCATAAATTGATGGTGCAAAAATAAATTATTTTTTAAAATACATTGTCCTCTACCATTATTTAAACTTATATCAACGATACTGGTTAATATATCGTCAATATATAAATAAATACCAAATGGAGTGTCACAAATCCTTGAATGAATAAAATAATATTGATTAGGGTGATTAGGAAATGGCAAAATCATAGTTCCTTGTGGAATAGGATTGCCGAAAACTTGACTATTTGCCCAATAGCCTCCATTTAAACTATCTGCAATGACTTCAAAATATTGATTGCGTATTTCTCTGCCATTGGTAAAAAGTAATAAATTTCCAGTGGTATCACAAATGGCAGGCGATTGTTCTCTAAAACCGCCTACATAAGAATTTGACCAAATAGAATCGATTTGGGGGTCTGCACGATTATCAAAGCGCAGTGTATTATAGAAATTATATGGTGGCAATATGGTTTGATAGCCATTTATCCAAACATTATCGCGTTTGGCATCATAAGGGTATTGCGCATTTGCTTTTAAAGCAAGGCATAGTGTCAATAAAATAAGAATATATTTCATAGGATTTATAAAATAAAAGGGCAGTTATACACAACTGCGTATAACTGCCCGAGTGAACATTTATTTGATAATACTAAACGACAATACATTCACTTCTGACTCGTCAAAAGTAATTTTTGCATAATACAAACCGCTATATAATGTGAATAAATCCACTTTTGCATACTGATTTTTATGCGCAATTGTGCTGTGTATTTGTTTACCTAATATATCGATGATTGTAATGGTTACTTGCTCGTAATCATTGCGCCCTAAGTCGAAGTTGACTAAGCCCGTGCTTGGGTTCGGATAGACTTTGATGGTAGTAGCCACTTTTGTAGTTTCTTTCGGTTTTGCAGTTCTATAATTCAAGCCTATTTCGTAGCAGTTTTGTTTATCGTTATAAACCGTGCTGCTATAAAGCGAGAGTAAACTCCGCGCTTGATAGACGGCATCGCCGCCTGCAAGCGGACATTGCGCGGCGATAGTTTGTAAATTCGCTACCTGCGCGGCATCAAAAACGGTAGTCCCCACGGCAATCGTGCTTAAATAAATGGCATTTACCGTTTTTTCATTATAGGTAAAAACAGTATTATCGGGTAATGCGCCGTTGCTTGCCGTAGCGGTTTGCAACTTCGAGTCGGCTTCCGCATCGATCGCCGTGCTTAGGTTTTCGTATTGCGTTGCCAAAACGCTTAATTGCTGCGACACGGCTTCGCGTTGCGCTTTCAGCGTTTCGGTTTGCAACCCAAGTGTATCTAAGGCTAAGGCTTCATCGAGGCTATTTAACTGCGTTTCGTAAGTCGCTATTTGCAGTTTGGTAGCGGTTGCCTGCGCTTCGCTTGCACTATTATACAGAAATAGGCCTTGTTGCGCGGTTGTTTGGTCTGCAAAATCTTTGATTTCTGTTGTTTCTACCGAATCTTGGAAATTTGCAAAAATCGAATATATAGCCACTAAATCGGGGTTTGCTTGCAGTTTTTCGTATAAAACACGCTTATCGCGCCAGGTTTGCGCTTCCACATAGTCGGTCGGTTCTAATTCGTCGGCGGCGGTAGCAAAGTCAGAGGAATTTACGGTTAAACAACTATTCGGTACACCGCAAGGATTATTGTACGCGCAAGCGGCTTGTGTTAAGCAGTTGTATTTTGTAAGGCTACCAGCGTACTGCCAAAAGAGTGCTGTAGTCGCATTCGGAATGTTTACAACACTTGGCTTGGCTTGTAAATTAGTCAAATTAGGCACAAATATTTGGGAGTTTAGGACTTGAAAGTTACCACCTTCATGCCGTACCCCTTCGGTAAACGCCGAGCCACTCCACACATTGCCATTGTTTTGTGTTTGCTGCCCTGTGTAGGCTGAGGGGGAATAAAACCAGCCTGTTCGCATAGTACTAACGGTATTGCCGCGCAAGGCGCTCGGTGCCGAGGTGCAGTTGCCTTGAAAAAACAAACCCGAACCTGCATTCGTAAGCATATTGCAGGAATACAGACCTGTGCGCGTGTCTTGCAGCGAAATGCCTTGACTCGCGCTGGCAACATTACTACCTGTGCCTTGTATTTGATTGCAGGAAAGTATCGGCGAATTGTTGTTTTGTAAATAAATACCTGCACGATTATGCGCTAAATTTTGCAGGTTTATCGTATTGTCTGCAAAACTACCGCCTCGGTGCGTTTCTGTTTTGATGCCGTAAGCCGCACGAGTTTGTAAGTTTAGCGTATTATTTAGCACGTTATAAGTACTAAGCGGCGCATTATTCGCTTCGGCAATATGAATAGCAATATTTCCCGATGCCGCTTCCGAATTTGTGGAAACTAAATCGTTGATAGTAATGCTATTATTCGCAATACTGACGGCTTGCACAGGGTCGTTTTGGTATAAATAAACACCTTTTTTCTGTACAGTTATCGCATTTGTTGCGATATTTAAGGTGCAGCGTTTCGCATTTTTTATAAAAACGCCTATTTCGGGTATCACGGCTGCCGTTGCGCCCACAGGCGTAAACGATGTTACGGTATTGCCTGCCACGGTTGTGTTATAATTGTTTACCCAAACCGCCGTTTGGCAGCCCTCAAATTGTGCATTCGATAGCGCACTTGTCGTTGTTGCATTGCTTACATTAAGGAAAAATAAACTACCCGTTGTCGATTCACTACTCGTCAACGTGTTGTCTGTAAAAATGCCGCAGCCGCGAAACGGCGATGCAGGAGTATTTGTGCCATCAAAAATTTGAATATGACGAAACGTATTTTTACGAATAGTCGCACTCGTTTTATAGAGCGAAACACCATTATTCAAATGCTCAAAGGTGTTGCGCATCGTGGTACTTGTTCCGCCAATTGTTACAGGCTGACTATTATACAAATAAATACCCGAGCGCGTGAAATAATTACCCGCTGTATTTAAGGGGCTTAGGCATCTAAATGTGTTGGTTTCGCAAATAAAATTACGGAACGTGGAAACAGCGAACAGGCTACGATTCAAAGCATTGCCATTGATAATCCCGTAGCTACAACGGTCAAATAGCGTTTTTCGCACGGTGACAGCGTTATTGTTACCATTCAGCACCAAACCATATAAAGCGTGTCGCAAAATGCTACCATTCATCAATTCTACTGTACCATTTGTAGCAGGTATGCCTTGCGTGTCGTCTCTTACGAAAATGCCCTGCCACATATCTTGGCACGATTCAAAGCGGCAATTATTCGAAGCCAGTCGCCCTTTTACCTCGATTAACGTGTTTGGCATCATTAAAAAATTGCAATTTACAAAAGTTATATCGGCACCATCGGCAATCGATATTCCTTGTCCGCCTACTACAAACGATTGGTTTGAAATGGTTTGTGTACCTGTGTAGGTAAAATCATTTCTAACGGTAATGGGGCTTGTTAATGGAAAACAAGGATTAAGCACATTTACCGTGACACTTGCCGTAGCACTACAACCACTTGTGACTGTCACGGTATAGATTGTAGTTGTATTAGGCGAAACGTTGATATTGGGAGTTATTGCACCGTTACTCCACAAATATGTTGTAGTGCAGTTATTATTAGTAACTGTGGTTGTCAGTGGTTGGCTGCTACCTGCGCTAATCACATAGTTTTGCGGCGTTATGGCAACGGCTAAGGGCGCGGGCTGCGTTGCACTTTCTACGAGGCGGATATTGTCAATGAACATTTCCGAAGTTCCCGTATTTAATATCATATAGTTTGCTGATGTAGTACCACAATAAATAAAATCGGGTATAACAACGTGTATCCATTGCCCATTTTGTGCTTGCGTATTGCCGACAGGAATATTGCCAACAGGCGATAATTGCCATGCTGCGCTTGTGCTATTTAGGTTTTCGCGGAACGAAATTCGCAAGGAGTCTGTGAATGTTTGGCAATCATAAAAATTCAAGTAGTCAAATTCCAAACTATAGGCTTTACAAGCCTCTACAGGGCGAATAAGAGTGTTCCATAAATTATCTGTCGGTGCAAAACGGTTTCCGCCAATATTTTGCCCTGCAGCATCTACTGCGGGTATCGGTATATTGTAAGAGCCGCGAGCAGGACCAAAATTAAGACAGGGAGTAATGTCTCCAACTTGGTCGCCTGGGCTTGAGCCGCCTGCGCCAAAAGATAAGCCACTACTGCATAGGAGTTGATAGTTATGGACGATACAAATCATATTCGGGATTGCTGGACTTTGCGTCAATTTAGTAAATGGATGCCCGTCTGCACAATGTTTACCAAATACAAACTTCCCTTCGCGTCCACTAACGCCATCATAAAATGTATTTTCAACGCCGTTATCTATGGGATTTGTAGGTGCAGTAAATGGCAGTGTAGAGGGGTTTAAACCTAATCGTACCTCCGACCCTTCTTCAAAACTCCCGTTTACGACCAAATTACCATCGGCAGGAAGTGGCAAACCGCCTGCAGGTGCCACCACATCAATAGTATAAACCATATAATCACCGCGCTCGATGCCGTCCCATAAATAAAAACCAAACTGCGCTCGTCCAATAAAATCGGGGCGCGGCGTATAGGTAATCGTTCTGAAATCGGTCGATAGGCTTAGTTGTAAGTGGTTATTGCCCCCATTTCCGCAGCCTTGTATATTATACAAGGTATTAGGTTGCACACTTACAAGGTCATTGTCAATATCTATAATTCTTGTATCTGTACCAAGATTAATTACTTGGCTTGTGGCGATTAAATTTGTCGTTGTATTATTGTTGGTAATTGTAAAATCTGGCGCAATATCTTCCGTCCAACGCCAAGTATTAGTGTTTGTTGCGGTTGTTTTAGTTGTATAAGGCGGGTGGTTTTCCAAGTTCGGTATCGTTATATTGTAGCCCATTTGGGCAAATATACGCAGTTCTTGTGGCGAAAATACGCGCCGTACGCGTCGCTGCGATATAGTGGAACCCATCACATAATCGGGTGCAAACCCAGGAGATACGTTAGAACGTTCCGTAAAGCCGCCATATCGGTCGTCTAAGTGCGACCAATAAGACCCCGTATTTTGCGTAGCCGCGCCTGTTACTGCCCCTGAATAAACGGGTTGATTAAACTGGGTTGGGCTTCCTGCCAGGCCTACGCTGGTATTTGTGTTCACACCTGCTCCTGCTGTATTTTGCCCACCGCTTGCGCCATAAAGCCACACTTGTCCGCCGCGCAGCGGGTAATTTGCACTTACAAATCCGGTGTTAACGATAGGGCTTACAAGTGTTCCTTGTACTATTTTTTGTAAACCATTTGTCATGCTTATATTTCCTGAATGCAAAAATAGCCAATCTCACCGCGTGAATGAGTTTCCATTACCCGGTACCCCATTTGTAAAAGTACCGTCCCAGCCCGAAGGGTTGAAATTGCTTGTACTCGTTTCGTGTAATAACGAAAATACGCCTAATGTATGTCCAATCTCATGTAATAAAATAGATTCTAAATCATACTGACAAGCATTTATACCTGCTGTATTTGCGTCTGTATAATAGACGAAAGAGCGGAGTAATACACCTGCTCCATTCGTGCTGCCATAAAAATTAACCTCTATATGTGCATCAAAATTAGTTAGGTCAGGCACTGTATTTGGCTGTTGAATATGGTTAAATAAATGCCCATTATAAACACCTGACGTACTCGCGTTCGGGTAAACAGGTGCCGCTCTTGCTAACCAACCTGCATTGGCTTCCCTTAGCGGATTTGTTGTGCAAAACGACCTGTCAATGTACAGCTGCAGGCGGTTAGCAGGATTCGTAGGAGCCGCAATATTAAATGTGGTTGTAATGTAATTTAATACCCTACAAAGTGCATCTCTACGCCCTTGCCCAAGCATGGTGTGGTAAAAGCCATCGCTAACGGCCGTAGCGCCATGCCCATGGTTAGGTGTAGCATACAGTCTATCTTCAAAATAGACATCAAACGCGCCGCA
>JBEEMU010000362.1:0-3304 GCA_041192485.1 Bacteroidota bacterium
TCAAGCGCGGTAAATGCCTCTAATCGCTCTGCTTTTCTATCGAAAGAGGCAAGTCGATGCGTTTTTTGCGGCATTTTTACTAAAACGGTCGGCTTTTCGAGCGGGTTTCGCGGTAAAATAACCCATTCGCGCAAGGTTTCCTGCACTTTCAGCTCTGGAACGGCGATTCTTTTGATAGAAAGGAATGGCGATTCGGGCAAACCCTCCCATTGCAGGGCGAGTTCGGTGTATTTTCCGCGTTTTGCTAAGTCAGCGAGTTGCTGAATATGGTGGAGAGTGAAATATTGCGCATGGACTTGCTTTTGATTTTGTGGCTCTAAATCGAAGCGTAAAAGTGGCTCGCCCGTGTGGTAAAGGTCGCGCAAGTAACCGAATATATTGCGAAGTGTCAGCACTTTTTATAAAATATAATATGAAGGATTAACGTTGAACTGAATTTAATTACACGCAGAGTTTCGCAGAGAATGTCGCAGAGTTTCGCAGAGCGTGGGTTTGAAAAGAAAGAACGCAGAGGTATTTAAACTTCGTTTAAACGGCATACTTAAATAATAATTCATCTTACATAGGCGATAGCTGCTAAGTGGCATCGCCACGAACGATATTGTAACATTGGGTTTTAACCCAATGTTTAAAAAGAAAAGGGCATTAAGTCGCATCGCGATGGCCTATTTTAATCTTTCTGTGTGCTAACCTTCTGTTTTGATACATCGGCTTTCGAGAATATTTTTCAAGGTGGCCAAGCTCGTATCCATGTCTTTTGGAAAGTTTTTTTCGGCTATCGGAATCATGATATTGATAGGATAGCGCAATGTTCCTGTATTGATAAAGGACACTTTGGTGCGATTATCGGCTACCGATTCTAACTCCATGATGACATCGGCGGTAGTTGTCATGGGTCTAATGAAACGAATTTGGGTTTCAATTTTTTCGCCTTCGATGAGGTTCACTATTTCCTTTTCGCCTTCGCCTACTTCCTTATTTCCGTTCCAAGAAATAAGGAACCCAACGGTTCCGTCTGTTCCCTTGAATGTCCAGTTTCTATTGAGGTCTGCCTTTGCCCATTTGTTGAATTTGTCTTGGTTTTTGAGGAGTTTTAAATAATCAAACACTTCTTGGCGCGGCGCATCGATGATGATTTCACGCTTGACATAATGCTCCTTTTTCATGAAAACCGCAATGATTAACAGGAGGGTAATGATGCCCACTATTATGAGTAGAATTGTAATGATGCTATTCATTCTTACGTTTTATTGGTTAAGTTGTTATACCATTTGGTAGCTGTTTAAGTCTTTGGTGCGTTATTGGCTTTTATAACGGTGCAAAGGTAGGGCAAAAGTAGGAAAATAGCAACTATTTTTTATAGCCCTTTATGACGCATTTTTTGCTTCATTGGTATTTTTACTGGTCAGCCTGATATTTTTCGCGTAAGCAATTTTGTCGTCTTTTTTTTGTTGTCTTCGCCAATATTCGTTGAAAATTGGGAAACTTATTTTTTAACGCGGCTATCTTTTATTTATTCGTGTTCAATTCCTTTAACCCGTGTACTATTCCTAGTCCACACGATGTGAATTGCCGCCTAAAAAGGTAGCTCTCTGGTTTAAACGAAATTTAAACACCTCTTGCGCCCTCTTTTAACCCTCCGTTCTGTGAAACTCTGCGAAAGGCTGCGTTTAAAATCCTCTCCGCGTTTTAAACCACAAGCTACCTAAACAGTTACGGAATATCAACTATGAAATACCAACATAACTTACTAATAATAGTTCAGTTATACCTTGTTTTCAGCCTAAACTAATTTGATAGGCAGTCCTCGAAAAACGCTATTTTGATAAAAAAACGCATTTTTTTACTCTTGGTATTATTATTGTTCGTATTTTAGCGGTCTGTTTGCGTAAAGCAATATATTCACCACGCATCGCAGATAAAAAATCATTCATAAAAAATCATTCATAAAAAAATTACACATAAAAAGTACTACATAAAAAAATCCTATATAAAAAACGTTTATGGCATTTAAATTTACAAATTTCCACAAAAAAATTTCGCAGCTTCTATTGCTGACATTCCTTGCGATGGCGACGGCTACGGCGCAAATCAATGTGAAAGTGCAGATTGTCAGCGTGAGCAGCTCGCTCGACGACTGCGATTATGGTATAAACATTCCGCTTATCGGCGTGGTTGGCGATAGCGGCTCCGACCCGCTGCTCTCCTGGTCGGGTAGTGCAGTAAATAACAACTGCTATGCCATGCCCGAATGTGGCAATACGGGCAATCCTGCGGGGTGCATTAGCTTAGGTACGGTCGATGTGCGCAATCAAAACCTGTATTTATACGATGAAAACTTTGCTTGCCCCATCAATTTCCCGCTCAATCTTGGCTGGAATTTTGAAGGGCGCGAGAACGATTCGCCGCTTAACTGCGTTTTTGGCGTTCCAGGAACTGTGCAAGGAGCAATAGCAGCATCTGCCGACAATGTTCTTATTCCAGGTGTGGCAAACACGTTTACACAAACCTATACAACCGCAACAACGAGCGGCTGTACGGGCGGGTTCACCTATACCGTAGAAGTGCGCGTAATGGGCATTTTCCCCCCGCCTATCCCGAATGAAATTTGCAATGCGGCGCAAATACCCGTTGATGGCCAATACCACAACTACGCTTGGTGCGGCGGCTATACCAATGAAGTAGGCGAGTTTGACATGACCTCTCCGGGCTGGCTCGGCGATGCGTTTGGCTCGGGTTGGTTTTATTTCACAGCCCCGTCGAGCGGCTCGGTTTCTATCAACACAAGCGGCGTGCAAACCACCTTGGGAACGGCGTTCATTGTCTATCATGCTGCCGACGGTGCAGGGTGCAGCACGGCGGGTGCGTCTGGGCATGGCGTTTCGGCAAGCGGCGTGACCTTAAAACGCAAGTTTCAATATCTTTCGTCTTACGACGATGCCGATGACGATATTATCCTTATCAATCCACAGGCGAAAGCCGATATTGACATGAATTCGTGCAGCAATATTTTCTCGGACGGACACGATTTGGTGGCGGGTGAAACATATTATATTCAAATGACGACCGACCGCGCTGCTGATATTGGCACTATCGGGATAAAAATCAGCGATTTAGGCGGTGGCGGCTCCAACCTCAGCGACATACCTTGCCAAGCATCGAGCGCAGGCTTGCTCACTATCGCAAACTGGAATCATACCAATAGCTACGGTTGCAGCACGAGCTACGAGTTTACGGGCAACGGCAACGGGACTTCAGCCTACAACTATTTAGACCCTGCGGGCGGCTCTAATAACGTCAACCA
>JBEEMU010000363.1:0-7945 GCA_041192485.1 Bacteroidota bacterium
ACCCCGTTGGGGTCGGTCGTGCGTAAGGAGACTAACTAAATTTTAAAAACCCAAAATTACCATGAACCATGCAAGAAAAAAGTGGGCAAGGGCGTAAGAATCAAATCCCGATAGCCGCAAAAAACGGCAAAAACTACCTGCTTTTAATCGGCATCGACCAGTACGCCCCCGAAATTGGCGTGCTGCAAAATGCTGTGCGCGACGCAAAGGCTATCGGCAAGGTGCTGACCGAAGAATACGGCTTCACGCTGCTCGCCGACCCGCTCTTCGACGAAAAAGCCACACATGATGATATTGTTAATACCTTAGAAGGTGCTGCCGCAAGTTTAAAAGAAGCCGATAGTTTGCTCATTTACTACTCGGGGCATGGAGAACTGAACCCTGTGCAGAACACAGGCTATTGGCTCCCCGTCGGTGCGCAAAAAAGCAAAAAATCAACCTATTTGCCTAATTCTATCGTCCGCGACTGCATTAAAGCCATCAACTGCCGGCACATTGTACTTATTTCTGACTCGTGCTTTGCCGGCACTTTCCTAGTAAAAGGAACCCGCGCTACCGACGATTTTTCGCTCTTCGACCTCGAAACACGCGACTCGCGCTGGGTAATTTGCTCGGGGCGCGAAGACCAAGTGGTAGCCGACGGACTCGGCGGCACTCACAGCCCCTTTGCCGAAAGCCTCTTAGATATTTTGCAAAATAACCAACAGCAGCATTTTCGCCTAACAAGTATTGAGAACTCGCTTATTGCCCTAACCGCCACAAAATACCGTCAAACGCCCGTGATTGCGCCCTTAAACGACCCGAAACACAAACAAGGGCAGTTCGTTTTCCGTAAAGAAACCGACGACGACACCCTCGCTTACGAAGCCGCAAAAGCCAAAAACACGCCCGCCGCTTACACCGATTATTTACAAAAAGGCTACACAAAACACGCCGCCGATGTGCGCACACGACACACCGCGCTGGAAGCCGCCGACCGTGAAAAACGTGCCGCCGCCGACCGCGCCGCCGCTGCAATACGCGAAAGAAATGCCTATAATTTATTAGATGCAAAGTTCGCAAAAGGAGGACTGAGCCTCGGCGACGAAATCCGCCTCGCAAATGCCTTTTTAGAAACTTTCCCGCAAGGCAATTATATAAAAAACGTGCAAACCCTTTTAGAAAATGCCTACGCGAAATTCGCCGAATTAGAAAGATTAGAAAAAGAACCCAACGAAAAAGAAGAGCAAGAAAAAGAACCCAACGAAAAAGAAGAGCAAGAAGAAGAACGAATACGCAAGCAAGAAGAGGAGCGTGTAGTAAAAGAAGCGCGTACCCTGCTTTACCGCAGAATTGGCTTTACCGCCGCCGCCGCTACCGCACTGTACGTTCTTTTCATATTCATTGCGCCGTATTTTCATAAACCCGACCCGCACATTGATGCTTTGGTAACGGATATAGAAAACTATACAAACGCGGGCGGCATGGAAACCGAAGCAAAAAATGCTTGGCAAAATGCCTACAAACTTGCGCCTAACGACCCGCGTTTGCAAAAATGGAAAGGGAAGTATGAAAATTAAAGCGTTTTGAGCAATTTCACGGATTTTTCAAAACTTAGTAGTATTTCAAACTAATCCTGTCGGATTGTAAGCAACGTGGATAAGGTGCAGCGCACCATGGTATTTGTAGGAAAAAGTAGCGAAACGCACGTCAAGGTGCAGCGCACCGTCGTATTAATCCCTACATTTTTTTAGACTTCGGTGCGCTGTACCTCGCAACCCGACAATATTAACTCGCTTATTAGGCAGAACCTCGTAGAGGTTAAAGGTTGGTAGAAAAATAAACGGTATATTGGGCGAATGCCGTTAGGCATTTAAGAATCGTATGCTTTGAGCTATGCTCGTTCACTACGTTCATCTAATGGCATTGGACAATCTACCAAAAATAACATGACTACCAACGTTAAAGCCCTACGGACTTGCTTTGCGTAACATGAAATGTTAAAACTAAAAAAATAAAAAATGAATCTTTCAGCAATTACTACAACCCTATTTTTCGCAATAAGCACCGCACAGGCGCAGCAACCGCATTGCGCAAAAAAGTGAACGCGGCACTACAGTCGCCACCAAAACCCGACCCGCAGCCCGCGCCGATAGCGCAGGATAAACCCGATAGAAAAACGGATAAAAACACACCAAAAATCGATAAAAAAACGGATAAAACGGATAAAAAAAATGTAAAAACTCCGAATAAGCCCAATGAAACACCAATTGCCGAACCTGCACTTAGCCACTCGGTACAAGCCGCCACGATTGCCGACATCGAAAATAATATGGTGCAACTGCAAGGCGGCACCTTTAAAATGGGTAGTAATGAAGACAATGATGAAAAACCTATACATTCGGTAACTATTCCCCCGTTTAGCATAAGCAAATACGAAGTGACGCAGGCACAATGGGAAGCCGTGATGGGGGCAAGCGAAAACCGCTCGTATCATAAAAACTGCGCCCTTTGCCCAGTGGAAAACGTGTCGTTTGACGATATTCAAACCTTTCTACAAAAACTAAATACGAAAACAGGCAAGGCTTATCGCTTAGCGACCGAAGCCGAATGGGAGTTTGCCGCACGCGGCGGAACTTCTTGGACGGATAACAATTTATATAGCGGTGGCAACACCCTGAAAAGCGTGGGTTGGTACACCGAAAATAGCGGCGATAAAACGCACCCCGTTGGGCAAAGAACGCCAAATCAGCGTGGGCTGTATGATATGAGCGGCAATGTGTGGGAATGGTGTAGCGATTGGTATAAAGGCTATCCGGGCAGTACGGGTGTAACTGACTATACAGGCTCTGACCGCGTGGGTCGCGGTGGCAGTTGGCGCAACGACGCAACGTACTGCCGTACCGCTATTCGCCGCTACACGCCTACGGATCGCAACGGCTACTTAGGCTTCCGCCTGTGCCGCAGCCTGTAGTGAAACAATGCAGAAATTCCGACGCTTTTTCTAAGCAAATCGTGTTGCTGTAGCGGGTGCGCACAAAAAGGCAGGCGTTAGCGACTTTTTGTACACACCCGCTAACGGCAACGCGCCATTAAGTGCTCAAGTGTTGCGGCTTTGCCGCACGATTTTTTTTTGAAAAACAAGGTAAACTATTTATTTGGTAATAATTTATGTGAATTGATTGCAAGTATTGATATAAATCAGTGACCGCTTCGCCGATATTGCAGCATCGGGTTTTACCTGATGCTTGATGCGACCATTTTATAATGCTTGAACCGCCTTAGCGATTGCTTTTTTTACGGTTTGCCAAGTTACCTTTTTATTAAAAACAAGCGGGTCGGGGTAGCGTTCTGCATCGACGAAATAAGATAGGCTGCGCACTACATGAAATGTGGTTTGATGTGGATATTTTTCTTGGTATAAAGCAAGCAGCGTGTCGAGGTTAAATAGTTTCAAAAGGAAGTAAAGGTCAAAAAAATCCTTTTTACTGCCGCGTCCTGTTATTGCATCTAATTTCATGGGAGCGATATCTTCAATAGCGAGCATACGAACATCTTCTACCCTTAAAATTGGACGATTAAAGGGGTATTTGAAGCGGATAAAATCAACTTTTACGCCTTCTATTTCGCAAATAAGTGTCTGGGGCGTTTGCAAATTCGGCGTTACGGAATAGTCGTTTAATAAGTTAGCCAACAGAGCATTGCTATCGAAATCCGTTATTGTGAACATATCTAAATCAATAGATTCGCGATGCCCGATTTGTAAAGCAAGTGCTGTGCCGCCTACCAAAACAAACTGCTCTATATAGTTTTTGGATTGCAAGCTTCTTAGTAACGCCAGTGTGTGTGGTTTAACTGTTGTTGTGTGTAGCATCTAAATTCGATAATAGGTGTTTTAAAATAAATACTACAAAAGTGTAGTACACGTTCGTCCATATAACGTAATTGTTTTACAGTACGTTTTATTTTGGCTTTGCCATAAAAATCTTTTAGCAATTTAAAATCGTTTAAACTCCCTCTGCTCATCACGCGCTCTACAATATAAAACAAATGTTTTTCACAGTCAATGCTACTTGGGTTTGTATCCCAAAACAAATGTGTAGATAGTGTTGCTATAAATGTTTGATTTACGTTTTTCATCTTTTTAGTTTAAAAATACAATTTTTCGCCACAAAGATACAACAAAAAACAAAACATACCTACAATTTCCGTAAAAAAATGCCTGCAACTTGCTGAAAATGCGTATCTTTGCGCTAGGAAAATAGTCAAAAGCCGCAACCGCGTGTTGCGCGGCGGCAGTTTCAACAACAACGCAGAGAACTGCCGTTCCGCTAATCGCAACAGCAACAACCCACTCGTGGGGCGGCATTGAAAGTGTGTATAATCTGGAAATACGGAAAAGTAGTGCTGAATTACCCGAATTATGAAGTGCGCGAAAGTATGTATCGCTAGTAATTCCCGATATGGGTTTGATGGCACACGGATTCTACAGATAAGACACGGATTAAACCGATTTTTATGCCTTTTTTGGATTAAAACCGATTTTTATTTCAAAAAAATAGTCTATTTTTTTGAAATTTACCTAAGCCGTTTTTCAAATCGGGAATTGCTATGTATCGCTTTATTTTGAAAGAGCTTTGCACGAAAAAAAACAAATACGCGCCGATAGACAAACTCAAAGAAGCGTTAGAAAAGAATGATATGCAAGGTGCCTGCGAAATTGTGCAAAACGTA
The DNA here is from genome assembly GCA_041192485.1 of Bacteroidota bacterium. GTDB lineage: Bacteria > Bacteroidota > Bacteroidia > Chitinophagales > Saprospiraceae > JBEEMU01. The sequence goes on from JBEEMU010000363.1 coordinate 4,714, forward strand.
TTTGAAGAATTGCCTTACGACGTATATAACCATAAAAAAGAGCGGCATATAGAAGCCTTTTATCACGGCGTTATCCATATTTTGTTTCATTATTTGGGCTTGTATATTCAAAGCGAAGTGCATACGTCGCGGGGGCGTGCCGACGCGGTTGTGTTTACCAATACACATATTTTCATCTTCGAGTTCAAAATAGGGAAATCGACCGCCGCCGCGATGCAGCAACTCGTGGAACGCAAGTATGCGGCGAAATTTCGCGAAAGCGGCAAAGAAGTCGCCCTTATCGCCGTGAATTTTGATAAAGAAGAACAAGAAATGGAAGACTGGGAGGTCGCCAATTATAAGTAAAAAATAATTTACAATTTACAATATGCTATTTTCTAAAAAAATCAATTTCGCGCTGTTCCTGCTGCTTTTTTTCAGCCTTTCGGCTTATGCGCAGCCAATTAGCGACAACCAAGACGTTGTTTCGCAATTTAATAGCGATGTTACCTTACTTGACCGCGTTCAGTTAAGCCCGAGCGGTTATATTGCTGCGCCCGACACTTCACGTGGGTTGAGTGAACCCGTAAACACCACACCGCGTTTGCTCAATTTGAAGTATGAGCCGCCAACTATTCGTCCGATTGCGATGAAAAAAAACCCACCAAAACCCGACTTCCCTTTTTGGGCAAAAGTAGGCTATGGTATTCCAAATCAGCCATACGCTGAATTGTCTTATCAATCGAAAACCAATAAATACGGCTATTTCGGGGCTTACGGGAAGTGGCATAGTGCAGATAATAGTGCGCTGACCTACCAAAAATTCAATAATTTGGCGATACAACTCAATGGCGCGTATTATGTAGATACGATAGCAACGGTGCAGGCGAGAGCAGGCTTCGAGCAAGATGGCGTAAATTTCTACGGCTACAATCACGCCGATACTTCGCTGCATTACACACTCGACAACACCGCGCAAGCCTTCAATAAAGTATTTGCCAACTTAGCGGTTTTTAATACAAAAAGCAATGAAAACGACTTTCATTATAAAGGAGGCATTGACTTTTATACCGTTAGCGACAAATTCAAATCGCAGGAAACGGGCGTGACTGGCGAGGTGTCAGCCACGAAGTTTTTTTCTAAAAAACACCCTTTTACCCTCGTTATTCGTGATGAATACAGTGGTTTTGTAAACAATGATACGGCCAAACAAAACGTCAATATTTTAAGTTTTGCGCCAAGTTTTACGTTTATAGAAGGGGCGTTTCGCGGAAAAGCGGGCGCAAATTTGCAGTTTTCTGCGGGGCGTTTTATACCAAATCCAGATATAGAATTCATGTATTCGTTCAGCGATGCCGCTATTATTTTTGGGGGTTGGCAAGGTGCAGTGCGCCGTAATAATTTCGAGTCATTGCGCCAAATAAACCCCTTTATGCTATCAAAACCAAGCTTGAAAAATAGCCATTATGAAAACCGCTATTTAGGTGTAAAAGGCAAGGTTGATGTATTTAACTACGAATTGCAGGCTTACAATCAACCTATTCAAAATATGCCAATGTTCATTAATAATATTGGAGGCGACGACCGCCGTTTTACCGTAGCTTATGACACTATTAATGTGTGGGGCGGGCATATTGGCTTCGGCTACAAGCCCTCAAAAGTGTTTGATGTGAGTTTGAGTGGCGATTATCGCTCGTTTAACAAAACGGTGTATCATTTGCCGAACGTAGATGCCACGCTTGCCGCAAAATACGCCTTTAACGAGGTCTTAAACCTGCGTTTTGCCGTCTATACCGCAATCGGCTCAAAAGCAATTGACACGCAAACGAAGCCTTTATCGCTTCAAACTATCACGCTCGCACCAATGTTTGACCTGAATTTGGGCGCAGATTATAAGTTTAACGACAATATTTCGGCATTTTTAGACCTAAACAACATACTAAACCAAAAGTATCAACGCTTGAACGGCTATCAAGCCTACGGCTTCAATTTAATTGGTGGCGTTATGTTCAAATTTAAATAAATCGTAATTATTTTCAGAAAGGATTTTGAAAAATAAAGGCTTTTCTGAATAAATAAAAAACAGGTGCAATTCTGGGTTCGCCCAAAATTACACCTGTTTTTAGTTTTTTAAAAAACTAACAATTCAAGGCTCCACAAACACTAAAAACCTGCCCTGAAATATATGATGACATATCAGAAGCTAAAAACAGGCAAGTTTCTGCTACTTCTTCGGCACGGCCGAAACGGTTTAATGGGATATTTTTAAAATAGTCTTTTTTCACTTCGTCAGTCAATGCGTCAGTCATTTCAGTGGCGATGAAGCCTGGGGCAATAGCATTGCAACGAACATTTCGCTTGCCGTATTCTTGGGCAATAGATTTCGTAAAGCCGATAATCCCCGCTTTTGAAGCCGCATAATTTGCTTGACCTGCATTGCCCGTAATACCTACAATTGACGTGATATTGATAATCGACGTGCCGCTTTTTTGACGTATAAGCGTAGGAATAGCGTGTTTGGTCACATTAAATACCGATTTAAGATTGGTGTCAATAACCACATCCCATTGCTCTTCGGTCATTTTCATCAACAAATTATCTTTGGTTATACCCGCATTATTCACAATAATATCTATTTTACCAAATTCTTTGACGATATTATTTATCAATTCGGCGGCTTCACTAAAAGAAGCGGCATCTGATTTTACCGCTTTCGCGGCAACGCCATATCCTGCGAGTTCGGCGGCTAAGGCTTCGGCGCGTTCGGCCGACGAGTGATAGGTAAACACAACGGTTGCGCCGTGTTGTGCAAATTTGCGGGCTATCGCTTCGCCGATACCGCGTGATGCGCCCGTTACAAGGGCAACTTTGTTTTGTAAAAGCACGTTATTTTAATTTAAAACTAGTTCAAAATTGCAGCAAAGTTAGAGCGATTTTTTGGTAGTGCAAAATTTTTTGTCACTTTACTAAAATATTTTTCAAAAAAAAGCGTTTATATCCTATAATCTAAGGATAGATGCGTACTTTTGTTGCTCGTTTCTTCCTCGTTTCTTCGTTTTTACTCAAAATACACGACAGCCATGAAATTCTTTTTTCAATTTTTCCCCCTCTTTATTATTATTGGCCTATTAAACGCCTGCCAAGCCCAGCCCAAAAAGCCACGGATTATAAAAGCCGATTTTTTGCATCGTATCCACGACAGCGACGAGTTTACGGCCTTGGAAGGCGAGCCTTTGACCGAAAAATATGGCAA
>JBEEMU010000364.1:0-5626 GCA_041192485.1 Bacteroidota bacterium
GTTCCCGTTTGCGACCATTTGAAATTTTCGCGCTGTTCGGCATCATTTGGAGCAGTCGAGCCGCAATAGCCCGTGCCGTCAGGTTTGATGGTGTAGCTCGTGCGGATACCGCGAGCTGGCGGAAACGTATAAGTTTCTAAGCGAAAGCAACGTGCCCCGTCTTTGTCTTCCTCGCGCGAGTGCCGCCAAGTCGTTGTCAAAAAGCTGCTTGATTTAGGGGCCGTTTTTGCCTCCTGTTTTGCAAGTTCAGCGGTTCCGTTCGCGGTTTGCGTGGCTCCGTTCGCGGTTTGTTTTGTTTCGTTGCAACGAGTTGCGAAAAAAGCTATTGTTGCAAAAATGCCGATGTGTAAAAATTTCATTGATTGATTTAATGTAAGAAAAAATGTAACATTCCTATTTCATCGAGCAAAATTAAGTATTTTTTTGATTTTAAAACGAAAAACTTTCCTTTTATTAAAAAAATGCACAAAAAAACCAGAAAATGCTCAAGAAACGGCGATGAACGTTTGCGAAACAAGCGGAAAAGCCAACTGAAAACACCTCGAAGGATTTTTATTAAAAAATGTAATTGCAAATACGGCCGAAACAATCGTACCTTTGTAGCATCAATTTAAAGCACTTACAGTTCAACTAAATAGTTATAACTTAAGTAGTATATAAACAGTTCAAACATACCATTTATTTCAGCATGAAAAAATTACTTGTTACCGACCCTGTTCACGACCTTTTGTTAGAGCGATTTACGGCGGCGGGTTATTGCATCGATTACCTGCCCGAAATTACCGATGCCGAAGTGCGCAAAATCATTATTAGCTACACGGGTATTATTATTAATAGCAAAGTGAAAATAGATAAAGAAATGCTCGATAAAGCGGTAAACTTGCAATTTGTGGCTCGATTAGGTTCGGGCATGGAAATAGTGGACAAAGCGTATGCTGCGCTTAAAAATGTGGCAGTGTATAGTTCGCCCGAAGGCAATTGCAACGCGGTAGCGGAACACGCGCTTGGTATGCTATTGGCATTATACAATAATTTGCTTCGTGCCGACCAGCAACTGCGGCGATTCGATTGGCAGCGCGAAGCAAACAGAGGGTACGAACTCGCAGGCAAAACTATTGCAATTATCGGCTACGGACACACTGGCAGCGCGTTTGCGCAAAAGCTACAAGGCTTAGACATGAACGTTTTGGTGTATGATAAATATTTGCCGAAAGGCTACACCGAAACCAAGCTAAATTCAGTTACAAAAGCACCATTTAATCAAAAGACTTTTGTCAAAGAGTCGGACTATGAAACCATTTTTAAAGAAGCAGATATACTCAGTCTGCATCTTCCGTTGAGCCAAGAAACGCATTATTTTGCGAATGATGCGCTCTTTTCTCAATTTCACAAAAAAATTACACTTATCAATACCTCGCGTGGAAATGTGGTAAAATTGACGAGTTTAATTAAAAATTTACAATCGGGAAAGGTTGTTGGTGCTTGTTTAGATGTTTTTGAAAATGAAACACCAAACACCTTTTCCGACAATGAAAAAAGACTTTATGAAAACCTTTATCTGTTTGATAACGTGCTACTTACACCGCATATTGCAGGCTGGACACACGAGGCGAAACACCGTATGGCCGAGGTGCTTTGCTCGAAAGTATTAGAACCTAAATAGTTTATTTTTATAATATTACAATACAATGGCGGTTTCAAGATTTAAAAGGTTGGCTACCTCTTAATTTTTCCTTAACATTGCGGCTGTTTAGAGATATTTTATCTAATACGATTTACACAATTACATTATTACATTATAAAACCTATCATTTTAATTAACCATTAATTTTATATTATGGCACGTTTTCTACTTATGAGTGTGTTGCTGCTGGCGGGTATGACCGCTTGGGCACAAACGTCACTCCAAGGTAAGGTAACAAATGACAAAGGCGAACCAGTTCCCTTTGCCACTGTTGCTCTTTTCTTAAAAGGCGTAGCAAAGACAGGTACATCTACCGACATGGACGGTAACTACCTGATTTCTGGCCTTGATCCAGGTACTTACGATGTGGAAGCATCGGAGGTTAGTTCTGGTATAACTCGCGTTACAGGCGTATTAATTGCTGCTAACCGTCAAAATGTTCTAGATGTCAAATTTGCAACCGCAGGGATTGATATTAAAGAGGTTTATGTAATTGCTTACAGAAACCCGATTATCAACTTGGATAATACCACGCAAGGTAAAACGGTAAGTGCAGAAGATATCAGAACGCTACCTTCTAAAAATGTTGCGTCAATTGCCGCTTCTTCGGCGGGTGTTACGCAGGCGGACGAGGGCAAAGGGCTTAGTTTTCGCGGCGGACGCGAAGATGCCAACGAAGTCTATGTGGACGGTGTGCGTATGCGCGGTGGCGCATTGCCTCCTGCCCAAGACGTAGAGCAATTAGAGGTTATCACAGGCGGTTTACCAGCAGCGGTAGGCGACGTTACAGGCGGTGCAATTTCTATCACGACCAAAGGCGGCTCTAAAAAATTCACAGGCAATGTGGAGTTAGAAACATCGCAGTTTTTAGATGCATTTGGTTACAACCAAGCTGTGGGCAGTTTGGCTGGGCCAATTGTGAAAAATAAAAACGGCGACCCGATTGTCAGCTTTCGCGTTTCGAGTGTTTACACCAAACGCAACGAATCAGACCCGTCTTATATTGGAGCTTACAAAGTAAAAGACGCTGTATTAGCCGATTTGAAACTACACCCAACTATAGCTGTAAACGGAGCTATTCAGCCACGCGCCAAATACCTCACCGCTGACGATGTGGAACACGTTGCTGCGCGACCAAATGCAGGCAATCAACAAGTAGATTTGAACGGTAAATTAGAGTTTCGCCTAAGTAAAGGCATGGATTTGACGGTTAGCGGAGGGTATAGCCATAATGATGGCCGTATCACTACATTTACTCGCAACCTACTTTCGTATGACCGCAACGCAGAGCGTGTTAAAAATACCCTACGTGGTTCGGTTCGTTTCCGTCACCGTATAGGCGGTGAGAGCGAAGGCGATGCGAAAGAGAAAAAAGGGCGCAACGTGGTAGAAAATGCGATGTACACGCTTCAAGGAAGTTACTCGTATAATACAGATGATTATAATGACCCGCTGCATAAAGATAATCTTTTTGCGTATGGCCATGTAGCGCAATTTAAATTTGTAGAAAAACCGCAAATGCTGGTAAAACTTGCCGATTCGAATGATAGTTTGATTTCGGTATTGACAGGTTATTCTCGCCCATTAGTAGGTTATAATGCGGCAAACTCTTCGAACCCAGGTTTGGCAGCTTATAACGAATATTTGACCGAATTTGCAGAAGGTGGAGTTCCTGCTTATAGCACCTTCCGTACACGCAATGGCTTCGTGCAAGAAGGCGACCGCTTAATTTATGGCTACCATTTAGGCGTCAATCAAGTGTATAACGGTTTTCATAAAGAGCAAAACTCGACCATGGACGGCAAAGCCGATTTGAGCTTTGACCTATTCCCAACACGCACCTTGTCTAATAAACACTCTGTTCAATTAGGGTTTGTGTATGAGCAACGCGAAGACCGTAGTTATACTATTTCGCCACGCGGCTTATGGCAAACCGCCGAATTGCTAGCCAATCGCTGGTTTGATGGATTAGACGAAAATAATGTTTTGCGCGATACGACGCTTCAATATGGACCAAATCAGTTTGGACAAACAAGCGGTACGGCTCACATCTATGCACATAAAGTAACAGGTGCAAATCAATATTATTTTGCCCATGAAATTCGTAAAAAATTAGGCTTGCGCAATTACCAAGATGTTAATGTTGAAAACCTTACGGCAAATGACCTGAACTTAGGGATGTTCTCGGCAGACGAGCTAATGGTAGATGAAGGGATTGATATTAAATATAATGGCTATGATTACAAAGGCAATCCTATTGCCGGCGGACGCAATAATTTCAATTCTTTCTGGACGGATTCCACTTCTTATCAAGGCAATGATGGTATTAGTTTCAAAGTGCCTACTCGCAATATTGGGGCGTTCCAACCTATTTATATGGCGGGCTATATCCAAGATAAATTTACATTCCATGACATCATTTTCCGTGTAGGGTTGCGTATCGACCGTTTCGATGCCAATACAAAAGTCATGCGCGATATTTATTCGCTTTACAAAACCTATAATGCAAAAGATTTTTATGCAAAATATTTGCCAACCTCCACTAAACCTGCTTCTATTGGCGATGACTTCATACCTTATATAGATGCGTCTAATAATGTGATGGCATTCCGTAGCGGCGACAAGTGGTATAGTGAAACAGGTGCCCCAATTACCGATGCGGTCACAGCCTTCCAAGGACGCGGCAAAGCAATTCCTGCTACTGTTGCAGAAGTTGAAAAAAACCCTAAATACCGTATTACTGGCGGAAGTTTTGACCCTAATAGTTCGTTCCAAGACTACGACCCGCAATTGAACTTTATGCCGCGTTTGGCCTTCTCGTTCCCGATTTCGGATAAAGCTGGTTTCTTTGCACACTACGATATCTTGACTTCACGCCCACTCGATGCAGGCATTAGTGCCAACTATGCTTCGCCATTAGACTATTACCGTATGGAAATAAAACAAGGCGTAACTATTGGTAATCCAAGTTTGCGTGCTTCGCGTGCGATTGACTATGAAGTTGGTTTCCAACAACAACTTTCAAAAACTTCGGGCTTGAAAGTGCAAGCTTACTATAAAGAAATGCGCGACCAAATTCAAGAGCAGTTAGTAAGCAATGCCTATCCGTCGGAATACACCACTTACCGCAATTCTGACTTCGGTACCGTAAAAGGCTTTACATTTACCTTTGACCAACGTCGTATCGGTAATTTACAGTTTAGTCTGGCTTATACGATGCAGTTTGCAGATGGAACAGGCTCCAGCACAACGTCTTCGCGCGGCTTAAATTTAGGCGCGAGCTTACGCAATATTTATGCCCTTAGCTACGATGAGCGTCACCGCTTTGCCTTAAACCTCGATTACCGTTTTGAAGGTGGAAAAAATTACGAAGGACCAATGATTGGCAATTTTAAAGTATTTGAAAACACAGGTATCAATTTATTAGCAACCTTGGCTTCTGGCCGCCCGTTTACACAGAAATTACAACCAGAACCATTTGATGCAAGCAAAACAATCGGCTCGGTAAATGGCTCGCGCTTGCCTTGGAATAATACCATCAATTTGCGTATCGACCGCGATATTCAATTAAGTAAATCAAAAGAACATCCGTTGATGTTAAACGTTTATTTCCGAGTTCAAAACGCATTGAATACCCAAAACTGGTTGCAAGTGTATGAATACACGGGCACACCTTACGATGATGGCTACCTCACTTCGGCGCGTGGTGCAAGTATCTTAAATTCCGCTGAAAGCCCCGATTCCTATGCCTTGCTTTATCGCCTTCGTATGTTAGACCCTGGTTATGTCAGCCTTCCACGTCGTTTGTTCTTAGGAGCTTCAATCAGTTTCTAAAATAACGGCTGTTTTATACAATTTTAAAATTAACAAAAAAGAATAATTAGTTCATATTTTCACTGTTTTTATATGAAAACAATTAAAAGACTCTTATTTGGAGGCTTG
>JBEEMU010000365.1:0-5350 GCA_041192485.1 Bacteroidota bacterium
AGTCTGCAAGCGCAAAATTTAGTTAATTCTACCAAAACGCTCATCAACACATTGAATATCAAAAAATAAAATATGACCCTCTCCGCCTTCAAACAAACCCTCCGCGCCGACCTCGATGCTCGGCAGCAAAACGCTGTAGCCGACATTTTGATACAAATAAAAAACGCGCCTTATCGCTACGATAAAGTGCTGTATGAAAGTGTGCAAAATAGTATGTCGCCTTTGGGTTTGAGCCTGATGGCTGCGCAAATCGTGCAATCAACGGGGGGGCTGATTGGCAGCCTTGCGGAGCAAGCGGCAGTAGAATTGCCCGAATACGAGCGTATTTTGAATAAAATACGCCAAAATCGCGGCATCGGCACAACCGAAGTGCTGCAAGATAAAAGCGTGACGGATTTGGACGAGCGCGAACTCTTGCGGCTTTTTCAGCAGGAGCGCACTGTTTTAGAATTAGATAATGCCGATGCAGATTGGCAAGATAAAACGGCGCAGCAGCGTTTGGTCGCACTCGCTTTGGCTGAAAATGGGCATTTGCTGAAAGGTACGTTTTTGTGTATCGGCAAGCGCAATCAAATTGCCAACCTGTGCAGCACGGCATCGGAGGCGAAATTCACGCAATATAAGGGCATCAATTGCAATATTATTTTGAGTATGGAAGACGTAAAAGGCGGTATGATACAGCAATATGAGCGTATGATGCAACTCTTGCGCAGCCATGTTCCGCTTGGCCGCGACCGCCTCCGCAACACCGACGAATACGAAATACCGATGCTTGCGATGCGCGAATTGGTAGCAAACGCTTTTGTGCATCGCGATTATGGGCAGGACGTGCAAGCGTTTATACAAATAGAACTCTACGATGACCGCCTTGAAATTAAAAGCCCTGGACGTTTGCCCGAAGGCTTGAATTTGGCGAATATAGAGGGAACGCTGCTCGTTAATCCTGTCGTGATGGCGGTTTTTCATTTGTATAAATATGTGGAAAAACGCGGCTCAGGTATTACTGTAGCCCAAACGGTGTTGCGCGAAAACGGCTTAGAACTGGCTAAAATAGCCCAAATAGAGCAACCTGAACTAGTGAAAGTAACCATTTTCAGGAAGCAAACCCAGCAAATACCGCAAATGAGTGCTGCCACGCAAACCCTCATCCGCAATCGGTTAAGCGAAGCGAATATCGCAGGCGTATTTGCGATATTAGACGAATTAGGTATGCGTAGCGATGTTTATAGCCGCTTGAAACATGATTTAGCAAGTGAAAATTCGGGTATCGATTATATAAACCGCTTGGAAACGTATTTGAATACCATTTTACCGCCGCTCACTGCGCCTCAAAACCAGCAAAGTATTGCGCAAGCGGCGCACTTGAAAAGCCTCATCGCAAAAGCAAAAACCAAACAAGCCTTAGACGAACTTACTGCACTCGCCGAAAACAGTGGAAATACGGAGTTGATAAACAATCTTGCTATGTTATCGGCGCGTTATCATCGCAACGAAAAGACGCATCGGGAAGGTTTGATAGCCGACGAAGCGCACCGTTTGGAGCTGAATAAAATCGGTATTGCTTTGCTGTATAGCATCGACGAGTTTTTGGGCTAAATAAAAAGTTGAAAGTAAGATAACAGTGGGAAACTCGCTGAATATTTTAGACTTTTGACACACACCTCTCCGCTACATACCTAAAAACAAGGTAAATAGACAAAATTTCGACATACAAAAGATAGTATAATTGTTCAAATGTTTAGGTTTTAGTATCTTTGACTACTTTTTTTGTGTCTTTTTTTGCTTTTCGAACTACCGCATGCTTAGGTTTTGGACTTCGCTTGGCTCCTAATTTTTGCCATTTTTCTTTTTGGGATTTTTGAGGCAAAAAGGGAGTTTTGTCAAAAGCCAAAAAAGGTTTTTCCGCCGCTTTGCGCGTTGCAGCGATGGTCGGACGAGAAACTTGTTTTTGGGTTTCGGTGTTTGTTTCGGTGCTTGTTTCGGTGCTTGTTTCCGTGCTTGTTTCGGTGCTTGTTTCCGTGCTTGTTTTCGGTGCTTGTTTCGGTGCTTGTTTCCCGTGTTTGTTTCCGTGTTTGTTGGTGGACTATTGCTGCGCTGCCATTTTTTGTCAGGAATTAGTTGCGAATCCGTTAATTCGGTGCTGGTCAGCAGAAGCAAGGTTTCTGCCAAACTGATGATGGTGAACCAAATATCAAAATGTACTCGTTTTAGGTACTGCTAATTCGCCCGTTTTCGGAATTTTGTAGCTCGTTAGCGCATTTTTTCGCCGTAAATGGTAACAAACACCCTAAATGTCGTCCGTCGCACCCGTTTTGCGCGGACTCCATGTCCAAACATTACACGTTTTGAGCCGCACAACATGCACCAGATTTGCTTGTGCCTGCATCTGTGCCAAAAACGCCGCATGACCATAGCCAGAATCTGCCGTATTGACCACCAAGAAACCCTTACATTCCGCACTCTTTGCCAAGGTTTTTAATGGTGTTTATTTTGCCGTGGGCGCTTATCTACTAAGTTTTTGGAAAAAAAATGCTATTTTAAAAAAATGTCCTACCTTTGTGGTAAAATTGGCAATTATTATAAATACATACATACTATATCATACATCATACATACTAATTTTTTATGTCTAAAAACCTTCTAATTGTAGAATCGCCGGCAAAGGCAAAAACGATAGAAAAACTGCTTGGTAGCGATTTTAAAGTGAAATCGAGCTATGGGCATATCCGCGATTTATCGAAAGAGAAAGATGGGGTTGATATTCCGAATGGATTTAAACCACACTATATTATAAGTCCCGACAAGTTCAAGGTTGTAAAAGAACTCAAAGAAGCGGTTGCGGCTGCCGAGGTGGTATGGCTCGCTACCGATGAAGATAGGGAAGGAGAGGCTATTTCTTGGCACTTGGCGGAGGTTTTAAAATTAGATGTCCGCACGACGAAACGCATTGTTTTCCATGAAATAACGAAGCCTGCGTTGCAAAATGCGGTGGCTAATCCGCGTACAATTGACGTGAATTTGGTTGATGCGCAGCAGGCTCGCCGTGTTTTAGACCGTTTGGTTGGGTTTGAACTATCGGAATTATTGTGGCGAAAAGTGAAGGGCGGCTTGTCGGCGGGGCGTGTGCAGTCGGTTGCGGTGCGTTTGGTGGTCGATAGAGAGCGCGAAATTCAAGCGCACGACACGACCTTTTTTTACCGTATTGTCGCTATTTTTACTGCGCCTAACGAGCAGGGCAAAATGCAGTCGTTTAAAGCAGAATTGCCAACTCGCTACGACAAAGAAAATGATGCTGCCGCTTTTTTACAAAAATGTGTGAACGCTTTATTTTCGGTCAAAAACATTCAAGTTCGCCCGACGAAACGGACTCCGGCGCCGCCGTTTACAACCTCTACCTTGCAACAAGAGGCGAGCCGAAAACTCGGACTTCCCGTTGCCCGAACCATGCAAATTGCGCAAAAATTGTATGAAGACGGACACATCACTTATATGCGTACCGACTCGGTGAACCTATCCGACACGGCAATTCAGGCGTTTGCGGCGCAAATTACCGCCGATTATGGCGCAAATTATGTGCAAACGCGCCGATTTAAAACAAAATCGGCAGGCGCACAAGAGGCGCACGAAGCTATCCGCCCGACTTATGCACAAAATCGCGTGGTTTCGCAAGATTCGCAACAACAACGCTTGTATGAATTGATTTGGAAACGCGCCGTCGCTTCGCAAATGGCAGACGCACAATTGGAAAAAACAACCGTTGATATTGCAATTTCTACTATAAATGACGCAAGCTTGAAAGCCGAAGGCGAAGTGATTAAATTCGACGGTTTTCTGAAATTGTATATCGAATCGAATGACGAAGAAAATGACGAAGAAAACACGATGTTGCCGCCGTTGAAAGTTGGGCAAATTGTGGACTTGGACTCGATGACAGCGCGGCAAGGTTTTACAAAAGCGGCGGCCCGTTATACAGAGGCGAGTTTGGTGAAAAAAATGGAGGAGTTAGGCATCGGCCGACCCTCTACCTACGCGCCTACTATCTCGCGCATTATGGAGGAAACACGCGGCTATGTGGTACGCGATTCGCGCGACGGCGTGGAGCGCGTCTATCGGTTGCTTACGCTAAAAAACAATCAAGTTATTGCGGAAAGCAAAAAAGAGATGGTCGGCGCGGAAAAAAACAAGCTATTTCCTACCGATACTGGAATGTTAGTCACCGACTTTTTGACGCAACATTTTACGGATATTATGAACTATAATTTTACGGCAAACGTGGAAGAAGAGTTTGACACAATAGCCGAAGGAAAAACGAAATACGTGAAAATGCTGGACGGTTTTTACCACCCGTTTCACGCGCATTTGCTGAAAATTAGGGAAGAAGCCGACCGCGTTTCGGGCGAGCGCATCTTGGGAAAAGACCCTGAAAGCGGGTTTACGGTGTTGACCCGTATGGGGAAATTCGGCGCAGTAGTGCAGATAGGAACGACCGAAGAATTGGGCGAAGCGAAGCCGAAATACGGCAATTTGAAAAAGACGCAAAGCATCGAAACGATTACGTTTGACGAAGCCATGGAATTGTTTGCTTTGCCGAAAGACTTAGGCGAGCATGACGGCGAAATGCTGACGGTGGCGGTTGGCCGTTTCGGCCCGTATATCAAATACGGCACGGCGTTCATCTCGCTTCCGCGTGGCGAAGACGCACTCGGCGTGACGCTCGAACGCGCTATTCAAATTTTGCAAGAGAAGCAAAAAGCGGACGCGCCATTAGGCTATTTCAACGAAATTCCTATCACGAAAGGCGCGGGTAAGTTTGGGCCATTTGTGAAATGGGGCAGCCTTTATGTGTCGCTCACCAAGGCGTATTCGTTAGATACTATCAATGAAGCGCAAGCGATAGAACTCATCAGAGCGAAACAAGTGAAAGAGGAGAACCGCTATATTCACCAGTGGGAAACCGAAGGCATTATGGTAGAAAACGGCCGCTGGGGCCCATTCATTCGCTTCGGTAAAGAAAACTATAAATTAGCAAAAGAACTGCACGACACCGCCGCAACGCTCACGTTAATACAAGTGAAAGCGATTATGTTGGAGCAAAATCCAGACGTTTTTAAAGCAGCAGAAAAAGCAGCCGCCGCCAAAAGCCCTGCGAAAAAGGCGGCCGCTCCGCGAAAGGCGGCGGCGAAGAAGAAGTAGTAGAAATTTAGCTATATTATTCCCTTTTGGTTGATACGTTGAAAAGTTAAGCCGATTGTAAATTGAACCTCATAAGGCAAATAAGGTCATATAAGCCTATTTTTTAGAGTATTCAACCCACAAAATCTTATGTGACTAACCTTCTTATGTGTTTCTT
>JBEEMU010000366.1:0-4746 GCA_041192485.1 Bacteroidota bacterium
GCGCAATTCGCGGCAATATTCGTTGTTTGTTTTGTCTTTTTTCCAAGCTATCAATTCCTTCAAACTTAGGGCTTTCAATATCATTAAATAGTAAATGCGCAACGCTAATCGGTAGTCGCCATTTTCGAGTGCTTGGCGCAAAAAACGCTCTAAATCGCTTTCATGCAGGTCGTTTTCAACATCTTCTAAGCTAATTATTTCGGTATTAACCGTCGCATTTCCTAAAAACAAGGCTGATTTTGACACCAAATAAAGGAGCAGCGCAATTAGTCCGATAATCAGCCCGATAAAAATACTTTTAACAAGAACCGACATTCCTTCAAAAAAACTTGGGCTGAAATTTGGCAAACTGTGCGACTGCGCATCGCTGCGTTTTTTTCCATTGCGCTCGCTTGCTTCCGCCGCTTTGCGCTTCGCTTCCGCTTCGGCCGCCGAGTGAGAGTAATCGATACCCGCTTTCGCCTTCTGCCAATCTACATCGCTTATCGACCGATTATTTGGCTCCGATAGCGTTTTATCTTCTGGCACAGGCGGCACAAAAGCAACACTTTTTTGAGGAAATATTGCCATTCCCCAAAGTAAGAAAAATACAAGAATTAAATGGCGCAAAAATTATCGTGTTTTAGATGGTAAGTAGTAAAATAGGAGATAAGGATATGATGTAATCTATTGATAATTAGTTATTTATAGATTTTTATACGGCTGTTTCTTGTTTTCTTTCTTCTTTTCTTTCTTTCTCAATAGAAAACAAAACACAAAGTTACGTCTTTCTTTTCTTTTTTTGCAAAAAATGTTTAAAAAAAGTCAACAAGCCGTTTTCAGATGTTTTTACCTGTCACGTTTTCACCCGTCACGTTTTTTGGCTTTTTTGAGTATTTTGTCGCGCAATGCAATGATTATTTGCCAAATTAAATGAAGAAAAAGCCGTAACTTTGCGCTGTTAAGTAGCAGTGTATAAATAATCACGGTTTTCAAGCCCTGTAAAACGGGGCATCTTAGCGTAATGATACCTGTGTTTATTTCGCCGCCGACGCTTACTTATTCCCCTTTGATTGATACGTTGAAAAGTTAAGCAGTTTGTAAAATTGAACCACAATAAGCCACATAAGCCTATTTTTTTATAGTATTCAATCCACAAAATCTTAGGTAAGCTTCTTATGTGGTTTCTTATGTGGTTAAAAAATAGTTGCTTATATGTTTTAATCTATTGCCCGAATGGGAATAGCATCAAGGTAAAAAAAATTAATAAATTATTAAAAGTGAAAAAATCAGATATTATTATCACCGTCGGTTTAGACGAAGACAACGTACCTGCGCAAATGCACTGGTCGGCTCCCGATGCGATAGGCGGAGCGCAAAATCAAGAGTGCAAAGCCATGCTGCTCTCCCTTTTCAATGGCGATACGCGTGAAACCATGAAAATTGACTTATGGACGAAGGCGATGCAAATAGACGAAATGGACAGGTTTGTGTATCAAACTCTCCGTTCCTTATGCGACACCTATCACCGTGCCACCAATAATATAGAGCTTGCCAACACTATGGCAAACTTCACGCAATATTTCGGCGAGCAGGTAGAGGTCATTCCGCGCCAGAAAGCTTAAATGTAACTCGCGTGTTAGGCAGGCGGTTGGTTTTAGCATAAAAACGGCCTTAGTAGTGTTTCAAGCTAATAGGGTCGGATAGTTTTTTGGGCTGCTGGGTCTTCAGCCCACCGTTCTACTTATTTAAAACCACTTACTTAGCCTACACTTTCTCTCAATTTTCTCAAATACCGAAAATGCGATAGAATAGCCTGCGGAATAGGCAATTCAGGGTAGGGCAATTCGAAAAACAAGGCTTTTTTCTTGATAATTGGCGTAAGAAGCGGGTATAAAGTATGCGGCAATTTCGGGAAAATATGGTGCGCGGCGTGGGCATTAAAACCACCGAAAACCCAGTTTGCTGCCTTACTTTCCGCATGATATATCGAGCGAAACAGCCAGTTGATGTTCGTAATAATCAAAAGGCAATCGCCGCTTGAATTGGCTTGCGGAAACGCCGTTTCTTCGCTTAAATGTGAAATAATGAGCAGAAAAATGACTATAAAAAGTCCACATCAGCACTATACGGGTAAGTCATTAAAAATGGAATGGCTCGGTCTAAAGGGAATCCTTCGTATAAAATGTGGTAAATTGTCATACAAATCGGGATTTTAACGTGGTAATAATCGGCAACTTCCTTGATTATTTTGGTCGTGCGCACGCCTTCCGCTACCTCCTCCATCGAAGCGGCAATTTGCGTCAGTGTTTCGCCTTGCGCCAGGCGGACTCCGACCTGATGATTGCGGCTTGCGGGCGACGAAGCGGTCGCTATCAAGTCGCCGATGCCTGCCGACCCCAAAAACGCTTTCGGCGACGCGCCCATTGCCTTGCCGAGTGTAATCATTTCACTGATACCGCGTGTCACTAACAATGCCCAAATATTATAGCCCAAGCCGCGCCCTGCCAGCATACCCGCCGCAATCGCAATCGTGTTTTTCATCGAACCCGCCAGCTCTGCGCCGATGAGTTCGTGCGAGCCATACACTTGAAACCGCTTCGTAGAAAGAGCCTGCTGTCCAGCGCGGATAACCTCCGTGAAGGGCGACGCAACAACCGTTCCGCAAGGCTGCCCCGAAATAATCTCTTTCGCCAAGTTCGGGCCGCTCAAACAGCCTATGCGCAAGACATTCGTTTCCTGTCGAATCACTTCGCTCATCGTATGCACGTCTTCGCGGCGCAAAATCGGGCGGCGTTCCTGCTCGTCGTAAACGTGCGTCACATCAAAGCCCTTCGTGCCGTGTATCAAAATGTGGTAAGGCCGCAAAAACGGCGATGCCATGCGCATTAAATCGCGAAAATTAAGCGACGGCACAATCGGAAATAAAAGTTCACAGCTTTCGCAAATAAGTTGCAAATCATTCGTCGCAACCACGTTTTTTGCAACTGGTATTTTATTATAAAAACGCCCTTTATTCACCGCTTCTGCCACCTCTTCGCGCCGCGTATAGAGTAAAACATCTTGATTTTCGGCAAGCACATTCGTCATTGCCAAGCCAAAACTACCCGAACCGAGTACGCCTACTTGTTTTTTTTGTGTCATAATATCAATAGAAAAACGCACTAAATAGCAATGTTTTAGAAGCTATTTTTAGGTGTAAATTTGAAACTTTTACCGCTTTCCTGCAAAGGTACGATAAAAAAATAAAGCAAAAGGTTTTTGTGGCTTATTTTTTTAGTCCACAAAATGAAGCTCAAAACGAATCTTTCACGTTTCTTTTACACAAATAGCCCTATCTTTGCCGTTCAAAACAGCATAAAAATGGATAGCAACCACAAACTCATATTTGGACTGAAAGTGCGGCAATTGCGGGCCGAGCGTCGTCTCTCATTTGCCGAACTTGCGTTGGCAACGGGTATGTCTATTTCGTATTTGAACGAGATTGAAAAGGGTAAAAAATACCCGAAAGACGATAAAATAATGCTTTTGGCAACGGCACTTGGCACAACCGCCGCCGATTTGACCTCACAGCAACTTTCCAAACAGCTGTCGCCTATTGGAACCCTGTTGAAGTCGCAATTTTTAAATGATTTACATTTAGAAATTTACGGCATAGAGCCTAATAAAGTCGTCGCAATGTTGGCAGACGCGCCTTCGCAAGTAGGGGCGTTTATCAGCACCTTGATGCAGCTTTCGCGCAATCATTCGCTGCAACAAGAGCATTTTTACTTTGCTTCGCTGCGCTCGTATCAAGAGTTGCATCAAAACTATTTTGAAGAATTAGAGCAACGCGCCGACGAGTGTATTGAAGAATTTAGTTTGGCTCAAAATGGAAAGAATGTTTCAACTATCGATTTATATGCTATTTTACAAAATAAATATGATTATAAAATAAATAAAACGGAATTGCAAAAGCACCCCGAACTCGCCCCTTTGCGCAGTTATTACAAGCCCGAAACCCAGGTTTTGATGCTTCGCGACGATTTGAGTGAGCCGCAGGAACGCTTCGTTTTAGCGCGTGAAATTGCCTATAACTATTTGCAAATAAAAGACCGTAATTTGGGTTCGTTGCCGATTGAGGTGAAATCGTTTGACCAAGTGTTAGACAATTTCAAATCCGCCTATTTTGCTGTTGCAATTTTGCTTCATCGTGATGTTTTACTCGCCGATTTGCGCCTGTTTTTTGGGCAACGCACTTGGCAACCCGAGCTTTTACTGCTTTTACTAAGCAAATATCAAGCAAGCCCCGAAATGTTGATGCACCGCTTGACCAATTTATTGCCCCATTATTTTGGCCTGTCGCAATTGTTTTTCCTGCGTTTTTCTACTAAAAAAGACGAAAATGAGTTTTATATGACCAAAGAACTGCACCTTTCGCGCCTGCATCAACCACACGCCAATCAAAATAGCGAGCATTATTG
This sequence comes from Bacteroidota bacterium, assembly GCA_041192485.1. Taxonomy (GTDB): domain Bacteria; phylum Bacteroidota; class Bacteroidia; order Chitinophagales; family Saprospiraceae; genus JBEEMU01. The sequence goes on from JBEEMU010000366.1 coordinate 4,443, forward strand.
CCGAAGATGGCTCTCGCTAACGCTACTCGCCGATTTGCGCACCCAACAAATCGAACACAATAATCAGTCGCATATTGCCGCCGCACAACGCTCGCAATACATTGACTCGGACGGCGACGAATACCTGTGTTTTACCATTGCAAAAACGGCTACACCAAGTCCCGATTTGAACGTAACGGTTACAATTGGCATTCAAATTACGCCTATTTCGCAGCAGCGCATCAAGTTTTTAAACGACCCCACTATCACGCGCCGCCAAGTGAACCAAACGTGTGAACGCTGCGCCCTAAGCGACTGTGCAGAA
>JBEEMU010000367.1:0-3094 GCA_041192485.1 Bacteroidota bacterium
TTTTGTATAGGCAGAAAAAGTTTGCCATTGCACGCCCCACAACTCGTTGCCGCTTGGGTTGTCAAACTGCCCAAGGTTACGGCTGGAAAAAAAGTAATTTTCACGGTATCAGTTGCTAAGGGGCAGGTGCAATTTGGGTGTAAAACTAATCGAGCTTCGCCTATCGCTAAATCGAGTGGGGAGGGCGTATAATTGGTGGACAGAGCGGTTTCATCATCAAAATTGCCACTGCCCAAGGTTTCCCAAGTGGTAGTGCCTGTATAATTTGCGCCTTGTGTGGTTGCCACAACTGCCGAAATAGCTATCGGGTTGAGGTCTCGACAGAGCGGCACAATCGCCGCCGAATTGCTTCCTACACGAATAACGGTATGCAGCGAGTCTATACACGGCGAAGCCACTACTTTGCAAGAAAGGCAGAAAAACAGCAGAAAAAATAAAAAATAAAACCCTTTTTTAAGGGTGAAAATAGGCGGATATTGGATTTTTAGATGCAAGTTTGCGGAATGTTTAATAGTTGTTTAATGGTAAGTGCCTACAGCAAAATAAACACGGTTATCATTACCCCAAAACGCCCTGTTTTACTGGGTTTAAGTGGGCAATTATTTATATACTACTACTTACTATGCAATGGGGACTACTCTTTAAATTTCATGCGATTGAATAATATGCACCCCTTTTTCACACATTGCTTTTATGGCATCAGTCACGTCGTTTTTTTGTAAATTCACACCTCGACAGGCATCTTCTATTAAAAACGTATTAAAACCTAAAAAGACAGCGTCTAAGGCCGTAAATTTGACGCAATAATCGGTCGCTAAACCTAATATATAGACCTCTGTCACGCCTTTTTCTTTTAAAAAAGCAGAAAGCCCCGTTTCGGCGCGATGCCCATTGTCAAAAAAACCTGAATAACTATCAATGTCGGGATTCGTGCCTTTCGGAAATATGTTATCAATTTTGTTTATATGTAATTCTTTAACAAATTCTGCGCCAAAAGAGCCTGCCACGCAATGAATAGGCCATAATATTTGCTGCAAGCCGTGCAAATCGATAATTTGGCCAGGCTTTCGCCACAAATGGTTGGCAGCAAACGAGCCGTGATTAGCGGGGTGATGGTCTTGCGTAGCCACCACTAAATCGAATTTGTCTAATAGCCTATTCGCAATCGACACGACAGCATTGCCGTCAGGAACTTCCAAAGCACCATGTTTACAAAAATCATTTTGCAAGTCAACCAAAATTAATGTCTTCAAAGTTGGTGTCTTCAAAGTTGGTGTCTTCATGTTTTTTTATTTTATAAAGAAATTAAGTTGTGTAAAAAAAAATTATTTGGATAAAAACACCGTACCTTTGCGGCCGCTAAATCGACTGCAATATTACGCCTTTTTTTTAAATAAATTGCGTAAAAGTCGTTTTTTAGTCAAATTGAATCTATTTTTACAAAAAACTGCGCAATTCGCCGCAATAAAACCTTAATCTTCAACGTGAATCTCACACTTCTTACCGACCTTTATCAACTTACGATGGCTTACGGCTATTGGAAAACAGGCAATTATAATCAGCGAGCCGTTTTCCATCTCTATTTTCGGAAATCGCCGTTTGGCAGTCACTTTGCCATCGCTGCAGGCTTGCAACAAGCCGTCGAATATCTCGAAAACTTGCACTTTGAAACCGAAGAAATCCAGTATTTAGCCAGTTTGCGCGGCGCAGATAAAAGGCCTTTATTCGACGAGAGTTTTCTCAACAAATTACAGCGTTTCAAATTTGACTGCGACGTATGGGCGATGCCCGAAGGAACCGTCGTTTTTCCAAACGAGCCGATGATGCGCATTGAAGGCCCTTTGTGGCAGGCGCAATTAGTGGAAACTGCGCTTTTGAATATCCTCAATTTTCAAACCTTGATAGCCACAAAAGCCGCGCGAGTGGTGGCTGCGGCGAAGGGTGACAGCGTGATAGAATTTGGCTTGCGTCGCGCACAAGGCACCGACGGCGCACTTACCGCAAGCCGCGCCGCCTACATCGGCGGTTGCATCGGCACCAGCAATGTTTTGGCAGGTTATAAATTTGGTATTCCGATACGCGGCACACACGCACACGCCTGGGTCATGTCATTCGACGACGAACAAGCCTCTTTCGAAGCCTATGCTGCTGCCATGCCCAATAATTGTATTTTTTTGGTGGACACTTATAATACGATTGAAGGCATAAAAAAGGCAATTGCCGTAGGGCAAAACTTGCGTGAAAACGGACATAAACTATTGGGACTTCGCTTAGATAGCGGCGATTTGTGCGCGTTAAGCATTGCCGCACGCAAACTTTTGGACGATGCCAATATGCACGACACGAATATTGTGGCCAGCAACGACCTCGACGAATACGAAATTACTCGCCTAAAAGAGGCGGGCGCAAAAATAAATATTTGGGGCGTTGGCACCAAATTAGTCACTTCTTACGACCAACCTGCGCTTGGAGGTGTCTATAAACTGGCGGCATTGCAAGATAAAAACGGCCACTGGCAATACAAAGTGAAACGCTCGGAAGACCTTGTGAAAACGAGCCTGCCCGGTATTCAGCAGGTTGTCCGCTTTTTTGAAAAAACAAACACCGCCTTCCCGTCTAGCGATTTAATTATTAATACCCCAATAGACGAACACTTCCAAACCAACGTACTAGACAATACGCCGCACGAATTATTGCTACAAGCTATTTTCAAAAAAGGAAAACGGGTGTATGACATACCGACTATCGCTGAAATACGCACAAAAACCAGCAAAAACCACGCTATTTTCAGCCCTTTACCACACTATAAGGTTGAAATAGATCCTGTTCTAACCGAATTACGCCAAAAATTACTGCTATGTTAGCAATCGTTATTTTAAACTATAATGGGCGTTCGTTTTTAGAGCGTTTTTTACCTTCTGTGGTCGCACACAGCGAAGGCGCAGAGGTGTATCTTGCCGATAATGCGTCGTCAGACGATAGCGTTTCTTTTGTAGAAAAAAAGTATTCTGACCGTATCAAAATCATTAGATTAGCCAAAAATTACGGCTTTGCGGAAGGCTATAATCAAGCCTTGCGGCAAATAAATACCGAA
>JBEEMU010000368.1:0-4357 GCA_041192485.1 Bacteroidota bacterium
CATGCTCACCGATAGCGAGCGTCTGAAATGGCTCGACGAGGCCACGAGTCGCGAAGATTTGCAAGCTATCCGCAATTTGCCCGATTCGAATGCCCGAAAACAGCAGTTATTAGAGCTTTCGCTGAAACATTTAAACCGCACCTTACAAATTCACCCTACTTACGGCAATGCATGGTTGATGGTTGGCAATGCGAATTACTACCAAGGAAAATACCCCGAAGCGATAAAAGCCTATCGCGAATGTCTGCGTTTACAGGCAGAAGTTGCGAATGCGACGCGCAATATGGGCTGCGCTTTGCGCGACTTGGGCAGGCGGCAAGGCGAAGTAGAGCATAACGCCGCCGCCGCCGAAGCATCGCTTGCCGAAGCCTTGAAATGCTTGCCCGACGACGACGAATGTTACCGCTTGCTCGGAACGGCTTACGGCATTCAAGGCAAACAAGCCGAAACAATTAAAACATTTGAAACTTGGGCGCAGAAAAAACCAAACTCGGGCGCAGCTTTCGCAAATTTGGCGATAGCGTATCGAGTGGGCGGCGATGCCGCAAAAGCCGCCGCCGCACAAACGCGAGCCGCGCAGTTAGGAGTGGATAAAAGATAACTTGGTTAGTTTTACTCGTGTGCGCAGCACGTTCACGTCAAAATCCTTCGCAAAACCTGCCCAAGTTATCATTTACACGTTCCTTAGGCATAAAATAACCTTCCAAATTATGTTGAAAATAGGCATCACAGGCGGCATCGGGAGCGGAAAAACAACCGTTTGCCGCCTGTTTGAGCGGCTCGGAATACCCGTTTATTACGCCGACGACCGCGCGAAGGCCTTGATGGTGGAAAATTTGGCAATTAAAAATGCCTTGCTGCAAGCGTTCGGGGAAGAAACCTACTTCGCTAACGGCAGCTTGAACCGAGCGTATCTTTCGGCTATTGTTTTCAACGATAAAAACAAACTCGCGGTATTGAATAGCCTCACACACACGATTGTTATACAAGATAGTATCGAGTGGCATTTTCAACAAAAAAATGTTCCTTATACCTTAAAAGAAGCCGCACTTCTGATAGAAAGTAAGTCTTATTTGCAATTAGATAAACTAATTTTGGTGACTGCACCCTTAGAAATGCGCATCGAGCGTGTTGTTCGACGCGATAATACGCCGCCCGAAGCCGTCTGCGCTCGAATAGCACAACAACTTTCCGACGATGAAAAACGAGCTTTTGCCGATTTTTTTATTGAAAACGACGGCAGCCGCGATTTGGAAACACAAGTTTTGACGATACACCAAATTTTGAGTAAAAAAATCTAAAAAATCCGTATTTTTGTGCGAATTTTCAATTATCCTTCAATTTCTCGTCCTGATAGTTACATTTACTACCGATTTTGGTACCCGCGATTACTATGCGGCGACACTCAAAGGCGCAATGCTTTGTGAGGTTAATTCGCTGACATTCGTCGATATTACACATTATATAAAACCGTATGATATTGTAGCGGCAGCCTATATTTTGCGCCATGCGTATAAAAGTTTCCCAGCGGAAACAGTGCATATTATCGCCGTGGACAATCATTATCAACAGCAAACCGAATATATTATTGCGCAACACGAAGGACATTATTTTATTGCACCCGACAACGGCATTTTAACCTTAATATTCGATGGCTTGCCGTCTGATGCCGCTTACCGCTTGCCGTTTCCTTCACAATTATCGGCTTTCCCACTAAAAGATGTCTATGCAAAAGCGATTTCTTATTTTTTTAAAAATAAATCGATTACACAAATAGGGCCGCCCGCACACGATTTGGTGCAACGCATTACGTTGCAACCCGTCGTCACCAGCAATTTCATACGCGGGTCGGTCATTCACATCGATAATTATGAAAATGTCGTGGTCAATATTACGGAAAAAACATTCACGCAAGCCATTCAAACCAAGCCTTTCGAGCTTTATTTTAAACGAAATTACCCGATAACGAAACTTTCCGAATCGTATCACGACGTAGCAATAGGCGAAACGCTTTGCCTTTTTAACGCAGCAGGTTTGCTTGAAATAGCGGTAAATATGGGCAGAGCCGCTACTTTATTGAGCCTTAATTTAGACGACACAATTCAGCTTATTTTTGAATGAACGTGTTGAATGAACGTGTTGAATGAACATGTTGAATGAACGTGTTGAATGAACGTGTTGAATGAAAATAAAACTACATTTGCCTTTATATTTTTGTTCTGGGAACTTTCTACAATATTTTCCTGTTATTTCAGCTTAAATATATAGTGTATATATACAATGGTATATATATAATAATATATATAATAATATATATAAATATAATAGTGTGTATATAATAGTGTATATATAATAGTGTATAATATAATCACGGTTTTGAAATCCTATACTTTCGGGGAATGATACTCATGTTTATTTAGCCACAGGCGCGTACTTCAATCTAAATTTATATAAAAAATGGCAAGTTTTTTCAATCGTTTGACCATGGTTGGTCGTTTATCTATCGTTATCGGCGCAACAGCATTTTTATGGGGCGCGAAATGGTTAGTGTTAGATAGTGGTTATGTTTTAAAACCAACTACTATTGCTTCTACCGAAATCGGCTCTACCGCGCTTCCCGAAGCAAAGGCAGGAATGGGCGGCGCAGTCCCCGCCTTAGCAATGCCGTCCGACGCGCTTGCAAAAAACAATGCCCCCGAAATACGTTGGCTGCTTTGGGCGTGGAACGCGCAAATGGGCTTAATTTATTCGAATGGCGGGGTACACACAACCAGCAATTCATTTATGGATAAAGCGGGTGTAAACTTGCATTTGATACGCCAAGACGATGTGCCACAAATGCAGGCTTCGCTGATTAAATTTGCGAGTGAGTACAAAAAAAACCAAGCAACTACCGAAGGCGCACAGTTCGTAACCATTATGGGCGACGGGGCTGCCGCGTTTTTGGCGGGTGTTAATCCCGAATTGGAGCGACTTGGCCCCGAATATCGAGCGCAGATAATTTACACTTGCGGCAAATCGCTCGGTGAGGACAAATTTATGGGCTTGCAAACTTGGAAAGATAACCCACAAGCCGCAAAAGGCGGACTTTGCGCCGCCGTTTTACGCGATGGCGACTGGAATATTGTGGTAAAATGGTGTGGCGATAATAATATAAAAGTCAATCCAGATGAAAAAACCTACGACCCCGATGCCATGAACTTCGTGGCGGCAGACACCTATTTAGATGCCGCCGAAAAATACATCAACGGGTATAAAGAAACGCGCCCCGTGGTAAAAAATGGCACGAGAACAGGCCAAAGCCAAGAAGTTACCGTGAATGGCGTAGCTACTTGGACTCCGGGCGACGTGAATGTGGCCGAGAAAAAAGGCGGTTTGGTGTCCATCGTTTCTACCAAAGAATATCGCAGCCAAATGCCGTGCGTTGTTATTGGTATAAAAAAATACATGGAAGACAATCGCAAAATGGTAGAAAACATGATTGCCGCTATTGGCAAAGGCGGCGACCAGGTAAAAGCCTATCCGCAAGCCTTAGAAAAAGCGGGCGAGCTTTCCGCAAAAGTGTATAACGAGGCTGACAAAGCCTACTGGGTGAAGTATTATAAAGGCGTGCAGGCGGCCGATAAAAAAAGTATGGTCGTGGATTTAGGCGGCTCTACGGTGCATAACCTTGCCGATAATATGGAAATTTTTGGCTTGAACGCAGGCTCTACCAATTCCGTGCAAATTGTTTACAAACTTTTTGGCGATATTGTCGTCAAATTATACCCAAAACTCGTGCCTTCTTACCCGAAAGCCGAAGACGTAATCGATATTTCCTACTTGAAGCATGTGTCGGAGGGCGGCGATGCGAGCAGCCTTACCGCCGATAAACCGAGCTTTCACGCCGACCAGAATGTGACGCAAAAAGTGTCTGAAAAAGCGTGGAGCATCGAGTTTGCTTCGGGCACCGACAAGCTATCGGGCGATGCCGAAAAAGAATTAGGCACCTTGTTTAACGATTTGGTGGTAGCCAATGGGTTGAAAGTAGAAGTTCACGGCCACACCGATAATATAGGCAATCCAGATGCGAATATGGCACTTTCTGAAAAACGCGCCTTTGCCGTCAAAAAATGGTTAGAGAAAAAATCGGCGACCAATTTCCCCGAAGGGCGCATTTCGGTGAGCGCACACGGTTCCACTAATCCGCTCGTACCCAACGACTCGCCCGAAAATAAAGCAAAAAACCGCCGCGTAACTATTGTATTGGGAAAATAAACGCCCACGGCAAACCCTGCGATTAGGCAAAGCCAAAATAAACACGGTTTGATTACTTATAGACTACTACTTAGTTTAAGATGATGAATATAAAAAGCCT
>JBEEMU010000369.1:0-3007 GCA_041192485.1 Bacteroidota bacterium
TGCGTAACATCATTAACTTACTCAATATCCGTATCCTTTTCAACCTTCGCTTCCACAACCGTTGCTCTTGCCACAACAGCTTTCATTCCCATTAACAATAAGAAAAACAATGAAATAAGAATGCCTAAAATAATGGATAAAGCCTTTAAATCATCTCCTTTTCGAATGATTAAGGGAGCCATTAGCGGAATTTTTTTACCATTCACGTCTTCCACGCTTTTTATTCTAATCTGAATTTGGCCTGGTTTGCCTACAAAACCCGCGTGTTCCAAAAGAGAAACCTCCCCTTTTGCTATTGCACCTGCGGGTATCACCGTTTTATCGCCAACTTTCACATCGGCAATGACTTTAAAATCCACAATTTGCCCGAATACCAAAGAATCCGATGACAATCTTTGAACCGAGGTTAGCAAAATACTCGTTCCTGCAGGCAGTTTGACGGGCGGGTCTGTGTGTGTGTCTATGCTAATAAACGACATCATCGTGCCTGCCAAGATAAGCGAAAGACTGATGTTTTTAATGTTTTTAAGAAAATTCATAAGATGGAGGAAATTTTATAATTAATTAATTATAGCCGAAGCTAATAAAACTTTATCGTCAAACGAGTGCTTTACGCCATTTATTTCTTGATATTTTTCATGCCCTTTGCCTGCAACCAGAATAATGTCATTGTTTTGTGCCAGCATACAAGCCGTTTTTATCGCCATTTCGCGGTTTTCTATCGTCAAAACCTTATTTGCGGCGATAATAGGCACTCCTTTTTGCATTTCTGCGAGAATATCGAGTGGGTTTTCGGTGCGCGGATTATCTGATGTAAGAATGACCTTATCGGAATAATCGCAAGCAATTTCCGCCATAATAGGGCGTTTTGTGCGGTCGCGGTCGCCGCCGCAGCCTACAACCGTGATAATATTGCCATTGCCTTTAATGCCCTCAATCGTTTTCAACACTTTTTCGAGGGCATCGGGCGTGTGCGCATAGTCCACGATACCGATGATGTTTTTCGTATCATTTTTAATATATTCAAAACGGCCTTCCGCACTTTGCAAATTGCTTAATGCCGCCAAAACTTCTGTTTTTTCCAAGCCTAACAAAACGGCAACCGCATAAACGGCGAGTGTATTATACGCATTAAACTCGCCGATTAAACGCCCGTAATAATCGTGTTTATCTAGGTCTAAATGCAGCCCGTTCAGCGAATTTTCAATAATTTTCGCTTTGAAATTGGCGATAGTACGCAGCGAATAGGTGTTTTTTTGCGCTTTGCAATTTTGCAGCATTACTTCGCCGCGTTTATCGTCTAAATTCGTGAGGGCGAAAGCATTTTTCGGGAGGTTGTCAAACAGCTTCTTTTTTGCATAAATATAGTCCTGAAATGTTTTGTGATAATCTAAATGGTCGTGCGAAATATTGGTAAAAACGCCGCCCACAAACTGCGTTCCTGCGGTGCGTTCTTGGTCTAAGGCGTGGCTGCTGACCTCCATAAACGCAAATTCGCAGCCTGCTACAACCATGTCGTTCAGTAGTTTTTGCAGCGAAATGGCATCGGGTGTCGTGTGAGTTGCCGCAATAACCGTGTCGTTTATTCGGTTTTCAACGGTGCTTAACAAACCTGTGGGGTAGCCCAAACTGCGCATCAAACGGTAGAGCAAGGTAGCGGTTGTCGTTTTGCCATTCGTACCCGTAATGCCCACTAATTTCAGCTTTTTACTCGGATTATCGTAAAAATTTGCGGCAAGCAAACCTGCCGTTTTATGCGTATTTTCTACTCGAATAAAGGTAATATTTTCGGTATCAACCCTATTAATAATAGGACTAATAAGAGTAATATCTTCATAAACAATGGTTGTTGCGCCATTCGAAAGGGCTTTTTCTATAAAATCATGCCCGTCGCTTACCGCCCCTTTGATGGCAATAAACGCAAAGCCGCTTTTTATAGTACGCGAATCAATCGCTAATCCTGCTATCGGCTTGGCAAGGTCGCCCTGCAAAGCTATTATGTCTATATTTTGAAAGAAATTCATCTCGATTATGATATTTTAATTCACTACTTTTTCTACCAATAAACCCACTTTCATAATAAGCGGCACTTTTGGGCGCAACATACTATGGCTGATACTTACTTTCATCAAACCCGCTTGTTGCAGCTCTAAATTATCGGCAATAATGGTTTCGGTATCCCACAAATCGCCTAACCCTTCGCCTTGATTGTTGCCATTCAATTTTATCGGAATCTGCCCGTCTTCTTCAATATTCGAGCCGTTTGGCGTAATAATGCTCGCGTGTATCAGCAGCCCTTCAATCGGGCAATTTTTTGCATAGCGTACCAAGGCTTTTAAGCGATATTTTGCGACACCTTCGGGTATTTTCACCTCGAATGTTTGCACATCGGTATTTGCCCAGTTTAATTGCGCAATGTCGTTGCGCTGTTCGAATATTTTGTTTTTATTGCAGCTTGTCGCAACGATTGAAATTGCAATAAGAAAAAAAATGGTATTAATAAGTTTCATAAATATGCAGAATAAGTGATGTATGATAGGTGAAGTATAGTAAATTACTGAAAATGGGATAAAATGAAAATAGCAAATGAAAATGCTCAATCGCGAACAACGAATCGCGAACAACGAATCGCGAACAACTAATCTAACTCGATTAAACACACCTGTCCGCTTGCTTTTGTACCAGGTTTTATAGATTGTAAACGCACTTTTCCTAGGCCGTTGAAACGCACTTTAACACAGCTATTTTCTAATAAATACAAGGCATCGCGCAAGCCCATGCCTGTAACGTTTGGCACTAATCCTGCTTGTAAAGGGCGGTATAAAAGAGAAAGTGAGTCATTTTTTACGGCACTTCCTGTAAATTTATTGTCGCCAGTTTTATCAAAAAAGGGCAGGTTTAAAAAGTTAAATACGCGAGCTATCTCTGCTTTCTCACCTGCTGTGTTTTGCGGCATTGTATTCGTGATAAAGGCGGGTTTTTTACCAAAATTCAAGGCGATTTGCGA
>JBEEMU010000370.1:0-5799 GCA_041192485.1 Bacteroidota bacterium
GATAAGCGTAAAGGTTTGTTTTCCAGTTGGCGTAATCAGACACAAAACCCGCGAGGGTAGCGGCGGTGGCGGCCACTTTTCCCGCTTCAACGGTGCGTCCGTGCGCGTCGTAATAGGTGTAGGCGCAAGTGCCTTCGGCGGCTTGTTTGGCGTTTTGCGCGGCAGCTACGCGCCCTAAACCGTCGTAATAAAAGGTAGAAAGTCCCGCGTCGGGAGTGCGTTGCCAGGTCACTTGGTTCAGCGAATTGTAGTGGTAAACGGTGGCCATCGTGTGTTGTGGCACATTTACGCCTTGCCCCGTTTTGCGTTTGGCATCTACATCGGCAAACTGGCTGCTCGGCAACGGGTTAAAGCCCGCAGGCGGCACGGTTTTCACCAAATTCCCCGCTTGGTCGTAGTAATACAGCGTGTAATGGTATTCTTTGTTTTCGTAATCTAGTTGGTATTTTTCCTCTAATGCCGCCAAACATTTTGCATTATAATGCTGGCGCAGCGCGTTCGTGAGTTCGGTCAGCCATTGATTATAAAGGGTTTGCGTGTTCGTCATCACGACTGCCGTCATCGATTGCACACAGGGATTGGTGTAAATAGTGTCTAAAACGGCGGTGAGTGTGTCGTCGAAATGGTGTATAGTGGTGGTGCATTGATACATGGGGTGGCATGACCAAGCCGAAAAATTGGCTCCCGTTATTGCCTCCATTGCCACAGGGGTCGTTGTGCCGCTTATATGCACGGTTGCGTGAACAAGGTTATTATTGCCTGCTACTTGCGCAAAGGCGATGCCGCCTTGTATTTGCGCGGCGGTGTAGCCCGCGGCGTTCGTAAAGCCAAAAATATAGCGGCAGAGATGACTGCTTTCCCCCGTGCCATACCAAATTTCGATGCCGATGCCGCCATTCGGTATATTTATTGAGCCTGTAGGAAAGCTAAAAAAGCGCATCGTTGTTGCTGCGGCATTATTCGAAATGCCGAGTGTGCCGAGCGGTGGAATACCTGCGGTATTTACGGGTATCGGCGAAATCGTATTTAATAAAGCGGGATTTGCCCACACGCCGTTTACAAAGGCCACATTCAAAAAGGCGATTAAGGCGGTATTGGTATAGGTCGGTACGCAAGTGATGGTGGTGTCGGTGAGGAAATGGTGGGCTTGTGTGCTGATGGTGGCTGCACTATCCACGATGAGTTGCCCTAACTGGCAGGGGCTTAGGTTATTCGTGCCATTATTATCCAAGCCTGTTACATGAATATGGGCCTGGTGCAAAATATCTTCCAACTGCTGTTGCGTACTTCCTCCCATGCGGCGTTTTTTGGTTTGAAAAATAACCGCATTGCCATTGCACGGCGGAGCCGCTTGATAGGAAAGCACGGGGATAGGGGGAAATCCAAACACAATAGGTGCCAGATACCAAGCGCCTGGGTTCCCGATGCAGTCTTCGTTACAATGATTGGTAGTAGCATAAGCATTCATACTATTATTAATAAACTCTTCGCGGAGACCCAAATACAGGGTGCGCAACATTGTCCATTTGCGGTCGAGTTCGGCGGTCGTTCCGCTTGCAAACGAATTGGCGGGATTGGCCAAAAAGGCATCGGCTGCTGCTTGTGTTGCAAAACAGAAATTACTACTATTAGTATTCATCGTCGTATTGATACCTGTCGTTATCGTGGTATTATTATTTACCGTAGTAGTCGGCAATACTGGCGGTTGCTGTGCTTGACAGTAAGCCATCAGTATTGCTTCTTGCTGTATCGTGTAAGTAGTGGCTGTACCGGTAGGTACACAGCCAAAAGTGTGTTCTATTTTATTTAAAAAGTCACTTCGTTCGGTACTATTTAGTGGAAATAGGTGCGTATCTAAAGCCAATAAATTCAAATATTGTGCAGCCGGATTCGTTGTATTAATAAACCCTGCTGCTGCTGCATCAGCATAGGTTTTTGGACCTAACACCTGCATAGTAAAGTTTAAAGCGGCATTAGTTTCGGGTAGCAAACACCAGCCAAACGAGCAGTACTCCGGATGGTATTGCAAGAGCGTATCCGCAAAATCAACTCGCCAATTATGCACTAAATCGGTAGCATTCGCTGCGGAATGACCATTGAATTGCGCCGCAGGGTTATTATAAATATTTATCCCAAAGATGTTTGATGGGTTTAAAATGGAAGTCGGGTCGGGGGTTAGCACCGCAGTTCCCGTGATATAGGTCGTATCTCTAAATCGGCCATATTGCCCGCCTGGCGACATATCTGCCAGCATCATTTGTTTAATGATATCGCATCTATTCGGATTTTCCGTAGAACAATAAGTGGTATTGCAAGCAGGGGTTGCAGGCGGGGTTGGCAGAGGATTACAATTAGTGCAAACTTGGTAGCAGTCCATCGTATCTACTTGCGACCACTGATTAGCGAGTATCTGATTCCATTGTCGGCGGCAAGTGTCTTGCATAATGCGCTCCACATACTTCTCCATTGCCGCTTGATTCACCGTAAGCGTTTTTGTGAGCGAATAAGTCCCCGGCTGTAGCGTAACAGTGTAATTTTGTGCAAATGGCGCGTCGGTAAAGTTCGCACAATCATGCACATCTACTGTGCTATCGCTTGGGTTCAATAAATTACCAATTGTGCCAGAATAAGTCCATAACGGCACGGTATCGCAAGCCTCTTGATGCACCAGATTAAATGCGATATCATACACACAATCTAAGCAATAGCTAGAGTCGCAAAACATGGTTTTAACGGTATCGGGGTGCATCAAATAGTCGATAGTGTACTGTGTATTTGCGCTCGTGACAATGAATGCGTGCTCATTTGTGACTTGATGATTCACGAAACTCGTATCATTTTTAGGAAGCAACGATGCACTAAGCGGTACAGCAGCGTTTTCGCCAAGTGCCTGCAAATTCGCGGGTGCTTCGCCTGCGAGGGCCGTAGCAATAGTTTTGCCCTCAGGATTGATATAGGTGACAGCGATTTGCCCGTTCGGGTCAATCGTCGCATGGCGTTGATAGCGTTTGGCATCGCCTACTTCGGTACCGAATAAGCGGTCTAATTGCGCTTGGTCGGGTGCGCCATACAAAAACTTGGTTTCGTGTCCGCCGCCGATTTGGAAAGTTTGCCCCACGCTGCCTTGCTGCGCGATGCGCCCTGTATTATCCGACATATAAACTACCTGCGAAAAGGGGAAGCCTTGCGCGTCGGGAATAAAGGCATTAAAGCCTATTTTATTCGAGTTTTTGTCGGAATAATAGCCTGCTGCGCCCATAATCGGGTCGGTACTTGGGGCGTTATTAGTCGCTATCGGATTATTATCCATCGCATCGGCCGCCACGCCGCAAGTCACTTTTTTATCAAAATCGGTATAAGAATAAGCGGCACCGCTCATATTGCGGTTGAGTTGCGGAATAAACGCAATAAGCGTTTGATTGGTTGGCGCAGGCAGCACATTGACGGCAGGCCGCCCTTGAAAATCGTAAATAGTTTCGCCTGCGATGATTTCGCGACTTGCGCCCTCTATTCCGCAGTTATCGCGCCATATTTTCGCTACATCGATGCCATTAAACGGCTGTACGGGCAGGTTATAGCCCGTCACGGTTTGCCGCGCCCGGTAAGTGCCGTCGTAATAGGCAATCACATCGCTTCGTTTGCCCTCTTCGGCGTAGGTCGTTTTCACCTGCCAGTTCATGTACTCGTTATGGTCATGGTCTATATAGTAAGCCGTGCCGTTATTGTATGGCATATCCACGGTGCCTGTATTCTGACTGTTTGACCATTGACAAAAGACGAGTCTATCTAAATAGGCACCGCCGATACCGACGATGCGCACTCGATAGACCAAATAGCCGCGTTCAAACAGCAATGGCAGGCGGTAAAACGGTTGCTTGGTGGTCACGCGGATAGCGTATTGCGCAAAATCGTATTCAATATCACTTGGGGCGAGCGGCGAGCCGTCGGGCGCGTAATCATCTACAAAAAGGTATTCTACTTCATACGATTCGTCAAAATCGGTCGGCGGCGGCGTAGGAGTCCACATAATGGCTAACTCGCCCGTCATTTCATTATAGCAATGCGTTGGCTGCACGACCGTTTGGTAATCCGCCGCCAGCACCCGTTCCTCTTGAAAGTTTAGGGTTAGCTGCACTTGCCGCGCCAGTTCGTTCAGCAAGGCACTCCCAAGTCCGCCCGTAGCGGTTACGTTGCCGATGCTCAGATTGTCGATAGCATACACATCGCGCATGGCATACACATTGCCAATATTGCTGTGTTTGAGCGCGTCGTGCTTATAGGAAAGCGTGAGGTCTTGATACGCTTGTGTGATGCTGCCATCGAGTTTATAAGCCGTGAATTTGACCGTAATCGTGAGGTCAAAATCATAGTTTAGCGGCACACTTGGCTGCACCAAACCTAAGTCGATAGTTGTTAGTATCGAGGTTTTCAGCGACGGCGTATTGACCGTGATTGGTTGAAACGAGCCTAAACTCAGCCCTGCTTGATACATCGCAGCAACGGGCGCACTATAGCTGCCCGTCGGGATAAAATCGCCGCCAGCAATCACCATATCGGTGTATTTTGGCAATAATTTGGCTTCCGCATCTTGCAAGCCGATGAGGAGAAAGGCGCAAACAAGCAAGTTTTTTAAATACCGCGTAGTTAAATAGCGCGTAGCTAAATACCGCGTAGTTAAATACTGCGTGGCTTGCTCCCCTTTTTTTGATATAAATTCAAGTATTAAATTTTGCATGGCGTTTAGTTTAGTGTTTTTGAGTAGCTTGGTAGGCACTTTGTATAGTGAGTATTCCTTTTTCGGTTTCTTTTTGAATAAGCTCCAACTGCCCTTCTTTATTGTATTTATAGCGCGTAAAATAGTTGTTTTCGTCTAAGTTTTCGGTTAGTTTAAAGGTCGTGCTATTGTAAACGTGGCTCACCATGAGGGCATCTTTTGGGTGAATGCGAAGGTCGTCGAAATACGTTAAAAAAGACTTATCTGGTGACAGAGCTTCTAAGGAGAAAATAGCATCACCCGAAATAAAACCCGATACACGCTGCCAACCCTCGATAACAGGTCCAGTAGGCACGAGTGCTCCAAACGCCGACCTAACTTGGGCGTAAGGGGCGAAATCGAGCAACGGGTCCATGCCTTGCGGCGGTGTGACGTGTACCCATATCGAGAGCAAAAACGAATCGCGAGGGCTTGGCAAAGGAGCTAATCCTGTCAAGCAGCTTGTTTGCCCAGTTGTCGGGGCGAAATAAGCCGTTTGACTAGCTGTAAGGTAGAGCGAAAAACGCCCCGTATGTGCTTCGGTATTGCTGACCATCGCACCTGGTATATTATTATAGGTATTATCGTTTTGCAGCCCAATACCCAAGCCTATATAGCAGGAGTCTTGGTGCCCGTTCGGATAGTCGGAAAGGGTTTGTTTATTATAATAATAATCCTCGAAGCCCGTAAAAAAGTTTTCCTCGAATTTCGCATTCGAGGTGCTTGCTATCACAAACTGGTTATTATAGCCCATTTTCGACGAATTATAGCGGTCTAAAACATCATGTGTTTGCATCGTCATGCCGTTTGTGTTTACGAGGTCAAGTGTTTCGCGCCATTGCCAGTTAGTAGGCTGCGCCGTCCAGTTGTTTCCAGCAGTAGCGGGTGTCCAGTAGGGCGTAAAGTTGGTGTATAAGCCGTCTTTGCGGATATTAGTGTGGTCATTGATAGCAGTTAGACTACTTGGCGGGCTTTGTGATGCCGTTCCCGTTCTATCCGTTAAATACGAATAGGTAGCGTCGGGCCGCCAAACCTTTGCGTATAGG
>JBEEMU010000371.1:0-6541 GCA_041192485.1 Bacteroidota bacterium
TGGTGAAGGCGTGGGCGATGATAAACGCTAAAACGATTTTTTTGCGCGATTTCACCAACTGACTCAACCAACCCGCCGCTATATCGCCCACAGCCAAGCCAATATACAGCCAAGTGATGGCTGTGATGCCGATGGTTTTTGCGTCAAGCCCGACTACTCGGATAACTTCATTAAATTCTTTGGCTTGCAATACTAAAATGCCGACGGTGAACCAAATGGGGATGCCCATAAAAATACAGGCTAAATACTTGAAAAAACGCCTTTTTTCGGTAAATAAATGAAAAAAGTTGCCGCGTTCGATGGCTTTTTCTTCTTGGGTGTTTTTGAATAAACCACTTTCATAAGTGCCTACTCGCATAGCCAAAAGAGCTAAACCCAAGCCGCCGCCTACAAAATAAGACGTATTCCACGACAAATAGCGGCCGAAAATAGCGGCTGCAACGCCGCCAAGTGCGCCAACCATCACCATCAACATCGTGCCATAGCCCCTGTCGTCGCGGTGCATCGTTTCGCTGACAAGCGTGATACCTGCGCCTAATTCGCCAGCTAAACCAAAGCCTGCGATAAAGCGCAGCCCTTCGTAGGCTTCTATATGATGCCCTGCGAAACACGCTGCACCGACAAATCCGTTGGCAATATTAGCTAATGAATAAAGTAAAATAGAGCCGAAAAGCACGGTTACTCGTCCGCGTTTATCGCCCAAAACACCCCAAACTAAGCCGCCAACCAACATTCCGCCCATCTGCCAGTTGATGAGATTTTCGCCGATTGTTTTTACTTGCAGTGCGTCGGTGATGCCTAATGCGTTGAGGCTCGATACGCGCACAACCCCAAATAAAATGAGGTCGTAGATGTCCACAAAATAGCCTAATGCGGCTACTAAAACTAAGGTATTAAAGGCTGCTTTAACGCCTTTCGGTTCATTATTATTCATTATATTGGTTATTTATGGGCAAATATAGGGGTTTTTAGTGGGAATATTCGTTATTTTTTGATGATAGTTTATCAATTCTTAAAACCAATTCTGCCAATCGATTGTTTAAAATAACTAATCCGCTAAATCGGAATAGCCTATTTCCACCTGTTTAACAGCAAATTTAGTTTAACGGCAAATTACCTGCCACCAAAAAATGATAGAAAACGATGGCATCAATCGCCGAGCTTGCCGAATCGCTCGGCACAGAAATAAACGAGTCGTATCCTGCGCATTTGCAGGCCGAAGCCGATTTAGAGCTTTGGTTAGCCCAACATATTGCCGATTTGCTCGAACATCGCACCGAATATTTATTTAATATTTTTTATTGTTTGGACGTTGATGAAAAAAAGATGCACGAAGCTTTGCTGCCTCATGCGCCCGAAGCCGCCGATATTGGCTTGGCAAAACTGCTGATAGCGCGGCAAAAACAGCGGCTGCTTACCAAACAACTTTATAAACAGCCCAAGCTTTCTGACGAAGACAGCGGTTGGTAGCTGTTTTAGCGGAGAAATAAAAAAATGTATGTTCCTATCAAACTAAAAAAATGCTTGAATATCAAACCTTTTCGGAGGAGAATTACCAAGAAATTTGCGATTATTTGGCGGTAAAGCAGCCCGCTTTCGCGGAAATTATCGACAAATACGGCTACCCGCATTACGTCACACGCCCTGCGAGTTTCGCAACCTTAGTGCGCTTGATTATCGAGCAACAAGTGTCGCTTGCTTCGGCAAAAGCAGCGTTCGACAAATTGACGGCTATTGCCATCGCCGTCACGCCCGAACACATTTTGCGCCTTAGCGACGAGGATTTTCGCGCGGCAACCATTTCCAGGCAAAAAATCGGCTATTTGCGTATTTTGGCGGAAGCCATCTCGTCTAACTCACTCGTTTTAAGCGCGTTGCATACACTTTCAGACGATGAAGCTCGCGCACACTTGATGGCGCTGAAAGGTATTGGCAATTGGACTTCCGATGTGTTTTTGATGGAATGTTTGCAACGCACCGACATTTTTCCCGTCGGCGACGTAGCCCTGCGCTCGGCAATGAAAGCCTGCTTGGAACTGCCGAAAGACACGCCGCCCGAAGCCTTAGTTGCCGCCGCCGAAGCCTTGCGCCCCTACCGAAGCATCGCAACCATGCTTTTTTGGCACCATTATATTTCTACCAAAAACATCGATTTGAAGAAATTATTGTCTTAAAATGAAGAAATATGCTGCGCCCTTATAGTCGCCAAAAAAGGTCTGCAAAAACGTTAGGAACGTGTAAATGATACCTACCTAAACAGTTGCAAAAAAGCAACTCTGCGTTTAAAAAAATAGCCCTAAACACAGCACGCTTCAATCATCAAGGCGATGCGTAAGGCTTCTAAGCCGTCGTGAATGGAAACCGCAGGCATTTTATCGGCGATAATAGCGATAGCAAATTCGTCGAGTTCGGTCAGAATAGCGTTTACTGCAGGCGGCGTAGGCATTGCTAATTTTAAAAATTTGGCTCCTTTCGGCGTGTCTAACTGCATCATATCCTCTTTTTCGGCGGCAGTTAGCGCGTTTTCATCAAAAAGATTAATGATTTCCGACTTCTTCTCCAAAAAATCCATGCTAATATAAGCGTCGGCTTGAAAAACGCGGACTTTTCGCATCTGTTTGAGCGAAAAACGGCTGGCCGTAAGGTTTGCCACGCTGCCATTCTCAAATTCGAGACGAGCGTTCACCATGTCGGCCGTCGAACTCACGATGGCAACTCCGCTTGCTTGCACCGTTTTCACCTTGCTTTTCATTAAATGCAGGACAATATCGAGGTCGTGAATCATCAAATCTAAGACGACACTGACATCGGTGCCGCGAGCATTGAAGAGCGAGAGGCGGTGAGCTTCTATGAATTTCGGCGCAATATCGTAGCCTTTCAAGGCTAATAAAGCGGGATTAAATCGCTCGACATGACCGACTGCTATTTTCAAATTCCGTGCTTCCGCTTCCGCTAACAAGCGTTCGGCTTGCTCGACGGTTTGCGTGACAGGTTTTTCTATAAAAACGTGTTTATCGGCTTTTAAGGCTTGCAGCGCAACGTCGAAGTGCGCAAAGGTTGGCGTGACAATATCCACAACATCAGTCAGCGCAATGAGTTCGTCGGCAGTCGAAAAATACGGAATATTAAACTCTTTGGCTACCTTTTCGGCAATAGTTTGATTAGGTTCATAAAAGCCCACCAAATTATATTGAGCCGATTGCAGCAAACACCGAATGTGTATTTTGCCTAAATGCCCTGCCCCAAATACCGCAATGCGCAATTTTTTTTGTTCGTTCATCGTATTTTATAGGTGAGAATGGTTATTTCTCTGTTGTTTTTTTAAGACACATAAAACGGCTTATGTTTCCCGAATAGCGGTTGCACCAAGTCTTTTTCGGATACAATGGCTTGATTTAAATCTATTTGCCAGTCGATATTCAAGTTTTCATCTTGATAAAACAAGCCGCCTTCGTGTTCTTTGCTATAAAAATTATCGCATTTATAGGCGAAGATGGCGGTTTCCGAAAGCACCGCATAGCCGTGTGCGAAGCCGTGCGGCACAAAAAACTGGCGGTGATTTTCGGCCGTCAAGAGAATGCCCTCCCATTGCCCGTAGGTCGGCGAGTTCGGGCGAATATCCACCGCCACATCATAGACTGCGCCTTGCACACAGCGCACTAACTTGGCTTGCGCCCATTCGCCTACTTGATAATGCAGTCCGCGCAACACATTTTTTGTAGAAGCCGCTTGATTATCTTGCACAAACCGCGCCGTAATGCCTACCTTCGCAAAGGTCTGTTCGTTATAGCTTTCGTAAAAATAGCCGCGCTCATCGCCGTAAATAGTCGGCTCAAAAATGAGGAGGTCGGGAATATTGGTGTTTAAAAATGGCATAATTTGCGTTTATTTAGGAAATTAATTTTTCAAGTCGAGGTCTGCAACAATCGACGTAATCAGCACCAAATCGTCGTAGAAGGCTTTAACCAAGGTAAAACTGACATTCGATTGCCAGATATTCGGCTCTAAAATATCAATATCATTGCGAACCGCCAAATAAAAAGTGCCGTTGCAGAACGAAATATACATTTTTTTATGGTAAAGTTCGCGATAATTTACAATATCGGTAATCATATTATCGGTTAAAAAATTCACGACCAACGAATCGGAGGTAGAATATGCCACAAATCGTTCGTTAAAACGAGCGTCATTTATCTCCACCCGATGCCCTTGCTCGCGGGTAATCGCCTTAATGCTTCGAATGAGGTATTGCGCGTCCTCTTTTGGCAAAATAAGGATAAGCCCCTCAAACTCGTCGGGCATTTTTGTTTTAAAAAACAACCCTCTAAACAGGACTGTCGGTGCGCCCTCCACGCGCGGCGACTGTCGGGCGTGTATTTCGCAAAGCTCGAAGTCGGCAGTTCCTATTCGCCCCGACACATAGTCCTCCGCATGATACTCGCTTGGCGACGTAACAAAGATGCCACTCTGCATAAACACCTCTTCGGCAATACCGCCCTCCGCATCATACACCAGCTGCGGATTGAGGTGTTTCAGCACCAAATTCACGATTCGCGGCTTGAACAGCTTGGTAAACCCCTTGATTTTTGATTGCAAATACTTTATAAAAAAATAGATAGGAATCCAAAAAAACAAGCTAATAGCGGGAATATGCGCCTTCAAAATCAGCCAAATCAGTCCTATTCCTAGTGCAGCGAGGAGCGCAAGTAGGAAAATCATGCGTTGCCGCTGCCGCTCTAAAACGCGCAATTCGGGGTAAATGACCCGATTGTAATACAGGCGAAACTCGGCTAATGAATGTTGTAGATGCAATTTGCGCTTGTCCTTGTTTAGTTTTTAAAATGCGGCATTCGCACCGCTACTCTCTTTTCTATTTTATGCCGCAAAATTAAGTTATTTTCACCACATTTTCAGCTAATTTCCTTATCTTTGCGGTATAAAATAAAAATATACGGGATAGTACAAAAATTATGATAGACCAAAATAAGGCCCCTCAAAATCAAGAATCAGCCACTAATACGGGCAATGCTACTAATTCGGCGGCGATGTTCACCATTTTCATCACCGTGTTTTTGGATATGGTCGGCGTGGGCATTGTGATACCTATTATTGCGCCGCTTTTTTTAAACCCGAACGCGGGCGTTGCTCCGCTCGCTTGGTTTGCGGGTAATTGGCAAAATATCGCCTTAGGGTTTCTGCTCGGCTCCTACTCTATCGCACAATTTTTTGGTGCGCCGCTATTGGGGGCATGGGCCGATAGGTTTGGCCGCAAACGCATCTTGGTTTTAGCCTTATTCGGCACCGCTATCGGACACGCCTTATTTGGCTATGGCATTTTAATAAAAGCGGTTTGGCTGCTGTTCGCAGCGCGTATTTTCGATGGGTTTACGGGCGGAAATATCAGTATTGCGCTATCTGCAATTGCCGATATTAGCGATGAAAAAACCAAAACGCGCAATTTCGGCCTGGTTGGCGCAGCCTTTGGCTTAGGTTTTATTCTCGGCCCTTATATCGGCGGAAAACTATGCGACCCGACTATCGTTTCGTGGTTTAGCAATACCACGCCCTTTTGGTTTGCTTCAGTATTAAGTTTACTAAATATTACCTTGGTATTTTGGCGTTTTCCAGAAACCTATACGCCAAAAGCGTCCAAAAAATCGGCAAATGTATTTGCGGGTATTCAAAACCTACTGAATGTGCGCAAATTCCCAGAATTGCGAAATATCCTGTTGGTTTTATTTTTATTAACCTTCGGATTCTCGTTTTTTACCCAATTTTTCCAAGTCTATTTAATCCATAAATTCCAATTCACGCCCTCCAATATTGGCGATACTTTTGCGTATATTGGCTTGTGGGTAGCCATCACGCAGGGCGGTATCATGC
The DNA here is from genome assembly GCA_041192485.1 of Bacteroidota bacterium. GTDB lineage: Bacteria > Bacteroidota > Bacteroidia > Chitinophagales > Saprospiraceae > JBEEMU01. The sequence goes on from JBEEMU010000371.1 coordinate 5,884, forward strand.
GCCCATTAGCCCAACGGTTTCGACCTACCACTATTTTAAGTTACACGATTTTGGCATTAGCCGTGTCGTTTGTTATTTTGCTACTTCCCAACTCTTCCTACGCGCTTTTGGCCACCATTCCGCTCATTTCCATCTTTCAAGGCCTTACAAACCCGAATGTCACCAATATTGTTTCTTCTTTGGGTACGAGCGATTCGCAGGGCGAAATTTTGGGAATTCAGCAGTCCGCACAGTCCTTAGCGCAAGCCCTGCCACCTATTATTTCGGGCTTTATTGTCACCTTAGACATTCATTTGCCTATTGCGGTTGCAGCAGCTGTCACTTTATTGGCGGCTATCGTTTTCTTAAAAGGAGTTCGAGTATAAAAAATGCTACTATTCCCATTCGGGCGATAGATTAAAACATATAAACAACTATTTTTAACGGAACTATCGGGAGTTGGCTAAACGTACTTTATTGGTGCAGCGCACCCTAAATATTTGCAGCATTTTTAGTAGCAGTTATGCCTTATGTGCAGCGCACCTAAATATATAAGCAACTGATAACCAACATATTAGATTACGGTGCGCTGCACCTTGACGTATTTTACTTTTGATTTTGCTACAAATATTATGGTGCGCTGCACCTACTCACTTTTGGTGTTAGCCAAGAACCCGAT
>JBEEMU010000372.1:0-4199 GCA_041192485.1 Bacteroidota bacterium
AACAAATAAAAACGCTTTTTCCCTTGAAATATATCGATTTTGTTTACCTTTCCCTTGAATTTGATAGATGAATATTTTTCGTAAAATAAGCCTGCACGACACCGTTTTCCCGAAAGGCGGACGCATTGTGTCGCTTGTGCCGTCGCAAACCGAATTATTGTTCGATTTGGGCTTGGCTGACAGCGTTGTGGGCGTAACAAAGTTCTGCATACACCCTGCGGCAGCGCGAGAAAGAGCAATTATCGGCGGGACAAAACAAGTGGATTTTGATAAAATTGCAGGCTTAAAACCCGACCTTATCATCGGAAATAAAGAGGAGAACGCACAAGGTTTTATGGAGCAACTCGCCTTGAAATACCCTGTTTATATGAGCGATATTTACACCTTAGACGATGCTTATGCGATGATTAGTGCTATCGGTGATTTGACATATACCGCAGAAATAGCCGCAAACATTCGGGCAGAAATAGTGCGTAATTTCGCTCTTTTTACAAAAAATAGGGGCTTTTCGGCAACTAATACCCTGCCAAAAACGTGTTTATACCTTATTTGGCAAAAGCCGTATATGGCAGCGGCGAGCAATACGTTTATCGATGATATGTTGCAAAAGGCAGGTTTTACAAACGCTTTGGCAGACCGTTTGCGCTATCCTGCACTTACCGTTGACGAAATTGCGGACTTGCAGCCAGACTGCATTTTTTTGTCGAGCGAGCCGTTTCCTTTTACAGAAAAACACATTGCCGCTTTGCGCAAAATTTGCCCATACACCCCAATTCGCTTAGTTGATGGCGAATTGTTTTCGTGGTATGGCAGCCGTTTGCGCTACGCACCTAACTATTTTGCTACCTTAACTCAGGAAATAAGGCATGACGTGTTTTCTACCGAATAAACCATAAATAAACAACGACTAATTGCAGGGCGAAAATAAGCGGCACGCCAACGGTAAACAAAGGTTTAGCGGCTTTATGGTACAAAGGCGCACGCATACCCAGCCAAATACCGATAGACCCGCCAAATACGGCAATCAAAAGCAAGCTTTTTTCGGAAATACGCCACTCTTTGCGCATCGCCCGCTGTTTGTCGCGGTGCATCATCGAGTAGGAATAAAGGTTGAGCGCAATGAAAAATATAAACGGATAGATTGACATAAGTAATGAGGTTTGTAACACTTATAAGTAGTAGTTTATTCGACCCACAAAATTACGAAATATTCCACTATTTTTCTTATTTTCCTATTTTAAACCTTTTTAAAAAACATTGAAACACGTTTTTTATATCCTATTAATTGGCTGCTTGGTTTTACAATCGGGCGGGGCAATCCTGTTTTATTCGGCAAAACAGTTGGTTGTACAATGGGAAATGATGGAACGAGCTTCAGAAAAAAGTGCGCAATTTTCTACCCTAAAATTAGCGGTTACTGTTTTTGAAAAAGGCAAGATAAGCGAATCGGAACTACGCTACGCCGATAAATTATACGACTTTAAAACGGCAGTAATCGTAGGCGATTCCGTGTTGCTGCAAGGAATACACGATGAGAGAGAAGAGTATATTATTCAGAAAATCAAGGAATTGTGTGGCGATGATTCGGCGCGTTTGCCGCAAAAACTGCCCTATAAGTTTATTAAACTATTAAAAATAGTTTACCTTTGCCCACAGAATGGGCGGCCTAGTTTCGCTTTAATGACCCAAAAAGCAATAAAAACGACATTCTTGCCTTATAGTCAAACGATGATTTTATACGCACTTGAAATACTTTCGCCACCGCCCGAACTTCTTTTACCCTTTCCTAACTTTCGTTAGGTCTTCGTTTTAAAAAATGCGTTTTAAAATCTCTTACTCTTAAAAAAATGTATAAATTTTTATATCTCTCCGCTATTACCGTAGGTATTAGCGTCCTCTCTGTGTGTGCTACGAAGGCGCAAGACACCACAAAAACAGCCGCGAGTCAACTATCCGAAGTCGTGGTTTCGGCAAATAAAGCAGCCGAATTGCGCCAAGACGTTCCCCAGCAAATCAGAACGGTTAGCTCGCAAACTATTGCGCAATTAAACGCGGCAAATACCGCCGATGTGCTGCAAAATGCAGGCTTGGCTTGCATACAAAAATCGCAGCAAGGCGGCGGAAGCGTCACATTGCGCGGCTTCGAAGCCAATAAAGTGTTGTTTGTTGTCGATGGCGTTCGTATGAATAATGCTATTTACCGGGCAGGCCACTTGCAAAATATTATTACGCTTGACGCAAATATGTTAGACCATTTAGAGGTTTTGTATGGCGCAGGCAGTACTATTTATGGCTCCGATGCCATTGGCGGCGTAGTGAGCGTTTTTACCAAAAACCCACAATTGGGAGAGAGCGGCAAACCTTCGGGCAATGCTTTTGTGCGTTATGCTACGGCAAATGGTGAGAAAACGGCGCACGTTGATGTCAATTTTGGCGGAAAAAAATGGGCTGCTTGGACTTCGGTCACCGCCTCGGATTTCGGCGACTTGCGCAAAGGGGCAAACTATGATTTGTTTTATACCGATTATAAAAACGTCAATAATTGCACAAAGTATGTACAGCGAATAGATGGGAAAGACAGTTTGATGACGAATGACGACGTGAATGTGCAGCGCGGCGCGGCATATCAGCAGTTAGACTTGGCGCAAAAAATCTTATTTAAACCAAATACCGCAAATTCGCACCTAGTAAACCTGCAATATTCTACGAGTAGCAAGGTGCCGCGCTACGACCGTTTACAAAATTTCGCGACTTCGCCGTCTTATGCCGAATGGTATTATGGCCCACAAAACCGTTTATTGGCGAGTTATCGCTTTGCTCACACGCAGCATTACGCCGTAGCCGACAAAATCGTGGTGACTCCTGCTTATCAAAATATTGGCGAAAGCCGCTACACCCGCCGCTACACGAAAGACGCGCTTAACGCAACTATCGAACAGCTAAATATTGGTAGTTTGAATGTAGATGTTTATAAAACATGGCAACAAGACTCTACTATAAAAGCGTCGAATGAGTTGACTTATGGCGCAGAGGTCGTGTATAACTCCTTAGTGAGCGTGGGCGAAAGCCGCAATATTATTGCGAATACAACAACGCCTATTGCCAGCCGCTACCCGAATGGACAATACACAACGGCAGGGTTTTACGCTTCGCATCATTGGTCGGTAAGCGATAAAATCGTGGTTTCGGGCGGCTTGCGCTATACACTAACACGCATTGAAGCGCAGTTCAGCCCCCGTTTTTATGATGTTAGTTTGGCGAACACCACGCAACAAAACGACGCTTTAACGTGGAATATTGGCGCAACAGCCAATTTAAACAGCGGTTTTTGGTTGGCCGCTATGCTCAGTACGGCCTTCCGTGCGCCAAATATCGACGACATGGGCAAAACCTTTGATCGCGCCAACGGTACCATCATCATTCCGAACCCGACACTGCGCCCAGAGCGGATTATGTATAAAGAATTGAGCTTGGAAAAACGTTTCGGCAGCAAAGCATCGATTGGTTTGAATGTATTTCACGGAAGTTTGAGCGATGCGATTGCAGTAAAGGCCTTTTCGATAAATGGCAGCGACTCGACAACCTATAACAGCGTAAAATACAAGGCTTTTGCGAATACAAATATTGCGCAAGCAGAAACTTATGGCGGCTCCTTGATGATGAAATTCGACATCGACAATCATCTCACAACATCGGCAACTGCAACTTATACGCGCGGAAATGACCTCACTTATGGCGGCGTTTTAGACCATATTTCGCCAATTTATGGCAACTGGACGGTCACTTTCCGTGAAAAAACCTGGGACGCATCGTTTTACACCCGCTTTAATGGCTGGAAACATCTTTCCGAATATTATATCGGCGGCGAAGACAATGAGGCGTTTGCAACACCTGACGGAACGCCCGCTTGGGCTACGGCTAATTTGAGCTTTAATAAAACATTCGCCTTGCAAGACCATCAGTCGCTGCGATTGCAAATAGCTGCGGAAAATATTTTAGACAGTTATTACCGCACCTTCTCGTCGGGCATTAGTGCGCCTGGCCGCAATTTTATCGCAACGGTGCGTTATAGTTTCTCCTAAGTAGTCAATCCATTTAATCCTGTCGGATAAATACGAGTGTTTCGGCGAGCTGGGTCTTTGAACTCGCTCTATAACAAAATTCCAATTTTTCAACGAATTTCGAGTTGCGTGGCGAGT
>JBEEMU010000373.1:0-4134 GCA_041192485.1 Bacteroidota bacterium
CCAAGAGCAATTTACTGGCCGTACCGCGCTGTGCAACCGCAATAGTCGTTATTAAAAGAAAAAGAAAGGTGATTACTTTTTTAATGTGTAGCATATTGTTTAGTAGTATAATTGTTTAGTGAAATATTGTTTAGTAAAATATTGTTTAGTAAAATATTGTTTGTTATTTTGGATACATTCCTTGCTTAAAGTCTTGTTAAATTACGCCTTGTTTTTAAACAAAATACAAAACAAATCGTTTAAAAGGTAGCAAGATAATTATTTTTGCACAAAAATAGCGATTAATTTCCGAAAAAGCCCTACCTTAACAGCCTAATTTCAAAATTGCATACTTAATTTCAAAAATAGCTATAAAAATAGCTATAAAAATAGTCACACACCATTTATCATGTTAGAAACAGCTTTACAACAAGGCAGCAATATGCTGGCTAATCCAGCAACCGAAATAGTGGTTGCAGAAGCTCAATTATTAGAATTGCAACAAGAGTACTGGCAAACAACCGTTCGAAAAACGACTGCTTCGCAACGCATAGACAAGCTAAATAATATGCGAAAGTGGATTGTAGCCCATCAAGACGATATTCGGAAAGCCCTTTTTGATGATTTCAGAAAGCCCGAACCCGAAGTAGATACCTTTGATATAAAGCCTGTTTTAGGCGCAATAGAGGAGGTGAAAACCCATCTTGTCAGCTGGATGACTCCAAAAAATGTGCAAGGCAATATTTTATACACAGGTACTACCGCCCAAATTGTGTATGAACCAAAAGGGGTAGCACTCATTATTGCCCCTTGGAATTTTCCGTTTATGTTAGCCCTCGAACCCTTAGTTTCTGCGATTGCAGCGGGTTGTTGCGCCGTTGTAAAACCGTCTGAAATGACCCCGAATACCGCGCAATTGCTTTATAAAATGCTTACCGAACTCTTCGATGAGCGTGAGGTTGCCGTCCGTTTAGGTGATGCTTTGGTATCGCAAGCCTTATTAAAACAACCCTTCGATCATATTTTTTTTACAGGAAGCCCGCAAATCGGCAAACACGTCATGCGAGCCGCCGCCGAACATTTGACCAGTGTGACGCTCGAACTTGGCGGCATGAATCCCGTCATCATCGATGAAAGTGCCGATATTCGCGATACCGCCGAAAAACTTATCTGGGGCAAATTTTTAAATTGCGGGCAATCCTGCCTAAGTATCAACTATGTTTTGGCAAATAATCGTATTTACGACCGTTTAATCAAGGAGTTGCAGGGAGCCTTAGAGCGGTTGTATGGCAATCCTGAGCTAATGCAAAACAACCCTGACTTTGCGCGAATAGTGAATAACCAACATTACAAACGTGTCAAAAAAATTCTCGATAATTCGCTTGATGCGGGCGCAAAATTAGTGGCTGGTGGCGTTTGCAATCCAGCAGAAAACTACATTTCGCCCACTATTTTAAAAGATGTGCCGCTTGATGCCGCTGTTTTTGAAGAAGAGATTTTCGGTCCTATTCTACCTATTTCTAAATATAAAGATATAGAAGAAGTGATTAGCATTATCAATGCTCGCCCGAAGCCTTTAGCTGTCTATATTTTTGCAAAAACTGACAGGTTTAGTAATAATATCATTGCACAAACTTCGGCAGGAACTACCTGCATCAATGACACCACCATTCAATTTGCACACCCAGGCTTGCCTTTCGGCGGTTCCAACTATTCGGGCATTGGCAAAGCACACGGTCACTATGGTTTTTTAGCGTTTAGCAACGAGCGTTCAGTCTTAAAACAACGTCGCGGCATCACGTCTTTCAAACTCGTTTATCCGCCCTATACACAAAAAGTAAAGCAGGCTATTCAGCTCGTTATGAAGTATTTATAAATGGTCGTTTTTTTATTACAAAAATAAAAGAACTTTATAGGCGAAAAAACCGTCTAACAAGTAATAGTTAAATTCATAGACAGAAAAGAAAGCGGCTGCTGTATGAGGACAACCTCATGCAGCAGCCCTTTTTTTATTTTTTGCTTATTTTTTGCTTATTTTTTGCTTTATTCTTCGTTGTACTCCACAAAATTGCGCGGTGTTTCGTACAAACGAACTCCTAATACTAAATGATTTGGCAAATGTGGGCGCAGTTTTTGAAAAATAATATAAGCAATATGTTCCGCAGTCGGGTTCAAATGTTTAAACTCTTCCACCTCTTCATTTAGGTTTTTATGGTCAAAACAGTCTTCCACTTCCCTTTTTATCAAATCGCTCACGATTTTCAAATCAATCAAATAGCCCGTTTCAGGGTTTACCACGCCCGTCAAACGCACCTCTAATTCGTAGTTATGCCCGTGATAAAGCGGATTATTGCATAGCCCAAAAACAGCTTTATTTTTTTCGGCACTCCATGCAGGATTGTGCAACCGATGAGCCGCATTGAAATGCGCTTTGCGATAGACGCTTATTTTCATTCCGATTTATTGAGAGTTTGTCATCTTTCTTACCTTATCTTACCTTAAATATCGCCTAACTGTGGTCGAATCAAAATTTCTTCCACGACCGTACTTTTGCCTAAATTCCAAACATTTAATACGATTTTTGCAATATCGTCGGCAGCCATAAAGCGGCTTTCGGGTAGGCTTGTTTCGCCCCAGGCAGGCGTGAGCGTTGCACCTGGCAGCAATGCCGTTACACGAATATTTTTTGGCTTCAACTCTTCGCGCAACACTTTTGAAAAGCCTAATAAAGCGAATTTTGAAATACTGTAAGAGCCGCCCGTCGGGTAAGCCGTTATAGAAGCGATGCTACACATATTAAAAATATGACCGTCATTTTGAGCAATCATAGCTGGCAAAATCGTCCGCGTAAGATGATACGCACTATACACATTCGTTTCAATCAAGGTTTCGAGCGTGTCTTCGTCTTCTTTGCTGATAGCTCCTGGCAGAAAAACACCCGCATTATTCACCAAAATATCGATGGTTTTGAAATGGGCTAAAACCTCTTTTCCGAAGGCTTTAACCTGCGTTTTTTCGCGCATATCAACCGATTGCCCAAAAAAAGATTGAGTCGGATACTTGTTTTGCAGCTCTGCAACAAGCCCATTCACGGCATCAACCGTGCGAGCGCAAAAAGCCACATTAAACCCTTGCAACGCAAATAATTTGACGAGTGCAAGGCCAATGCCTTTTGTTGCGCCTGTAATGATAATGTTCATATTTTTCAGGATATACTTATTTACACGTTTCGGCAACGCCCAATACATATTTATTGACCATATCAATAGTAGCAGCCGTTTCCGAGCCTAAAAAGCCCGTAATTTCACTATTTTTAATGTTTTTTGCATAATTTTGCGTGTATTTCCGCGAAAGCGGCGTATAAGACCAGTGCCACTTTTCCTCGTTGTAGCCACTTGTCCGCCCTGCGGTATAAGGCTGCGCATAACCATACTCGGCAGCGTGAGCCACCAACCAATCATAAACTTTTTTGCCCTGCCCTTTACTAAAATAAGCAGGTTCTAAGCTATTTAAATCAAAATCGGTTCCCCAATGATGGCGCGAAGTACTGGGCATGGAGGAATAAGTGAGTATTTTATAGGCGCGTTCGGTTGGGTCGGTAACAGCTTTTGCTAAATTTTTGCCGCCAACTATCGTTTTACCCGTCCATTTCGATTCCCAAATTTGTTTTTGTCGGTCAAAATTACGGGTTGCCGAAATAATAAAAAAGTTGATGCCTTCCTTCTTAGCGGCTTCGTGCATGAGTTTGAAAGCTGCCATCGCTTCTTTACGCAAATAATACGACTGGCCGCCATCGGTATAATCGCGTGGAATAGCCACGAAATCGGGGTGAGAAGCAGGGTCAAATTTCCCCATCAACTCGCTGTCGCTATTTTGATGGAATACAGCATCGTCCATGTTTTTTGAGGTACGGATAGTCAAATCTGGTCTATTTTTGGGCGAATGGCTGCGAAAGGAGAGAAACCCTGCCGCCAAAACTGCCGATAAAACACCGAAAGGAAGTAAATAAATTAGTTTCATGATATAAGAAGGTTACTTTGTGGTAATCGCCTGTTAACAGGGTTTAATGTAGCGAGTATTTAGGTACTACTACTTAAGAAAGCACAAAGATACAATCATTACCGTAGAATTAGGCGTAAATGACCAGCTATTTTT
>JBEEMU010000374.1:0-6522 GCA_041192485.1 Bacteroidota bacterium
ACATCGGGTGTTATTTATAAGCAGGGTTCGAACATTTATTCGCCTGATGAAGTCATAAGCGTGCTTACGGGTGGTGACGATATTTGGGATACTACCCGATATCTTAATATATGGGTAGTAAAAGAAATTGTACCAGCACCCAATAATGTATTATTCTTAAACGCTATCTACCTTCGCACGGGCGCGAAGGGGAATTGGAATATTGCACCACAAGAGCAAACCATTTTAGCATACCTTGCAGCGCAATGCCCTTATACGGGCGGCACGGCAGTATTCGAAGCGCGGGATATGCTGCAAGTACTCGGTATTTCTGCCGATTATGACGATGTGCTGCTTTGTGCCACACATGGTATAGCCTTGCGGCAAAAACCGAAAACACCAACTCAAATCGAAAGTATTAAATTCTACCCGAACCCTGCGAATGATTACCTTCTTATTGAAGGTCGCAGCGAAGGTTCTGTGACTATCACCGATATTTTAGGACGCATCGTTTATAATCAAAAATATGAAGGTGGAAAGCAAGTAGTATCTACTATTGCTTTTGCGCAAGGTATTTACACGATTACCTTCACAAAAGAAGGTAGCGAGTTTCATACAACAAACAAGTTAGCCATTATCCACATTCACTAAAATGTTCATTCGACGGCAGCACCTTTTTTCGGTGCTGCTGTCATTTTTTTTATTTATATCAATATGAAAAAAATATTCTTTTTTATAGGTTCTTACTTCATCCTAATACAATTACACGCCCAGCCTAACATAGATAAAAAACGCGATTTCGTATGGCTTACAGGCTATGAAAATGTTGATTTTGGGCAAAGAACTTATTATGGTACCACTATTACAGATTTTGGTTCTTGTGAATTAACACAATATTCAAAACAAACTAATATAGATTTTACAGCCTCAAGTGCGAGTATTTGTGACACCTCGGGAAAATTGATGTTTTATACGAATGGTAATACAATAGAAGATAGTACAGGACAAATTATGCAAAATGGCGATAGTTTGAGTTTCCCTGATTATCAATATCCTACGGGAAGTTATGTTCCTCAAGGCTCTCTCATTTTACCCCTGGGAGACGGCTATAATTACGTTATATTACACCCACCGGGGGTAGAGTATGATGCCGCTTATACTCCCGCAAAACCCTTTTTTAGGACTGTTTTATTAACACGAATCGATATGCGTGGCAATAATGGGAAAGGGGCTATTATTTCCAAAAATATACCGATATTATATGATACTTGCCGTGGTCCTTATGCAAGAGCCTGTCGACACGCAAATGGGCGCGATTGGTGGGTATTACGGCTTAATAAAAATTTGAGCAAATGCTATCGATTATTAATTTCGCCGTATGGCATTGATTCGTTACCACCACTAACTCTTCCTTTTGTCGCAGATACAGCGGCTTTTAGTGCAGGCGTGAATGTTTCTTTTTCGCCTGATGGTCGTCAGTTTGCCCAGCATAGTGGTACAAAATTATGGTTATACGATTTTGATAGGTGCGCAGGTGTACTAAGTAATAGACGCATATTTTACCGTAATAGAGATTTTTTTTCGGGTATTGCATTTTCGCCAAACTCTCGTTATTTATACATCAGCCGTGATACAACGGTCACGCAATACGATACCTACGCTATTGATATTAATGCAAGTAAAATCATCGTAGCAAGGTGGGATAGCACTTATACAACTATTGATAATTGGCAAGCGGCAAACAAGTTTTTCCAACCTGTACTTGCGCCAAATGGCAAAATATACATCAATTGTCCAGGTACACATATTGTCTGGCACGTCATCAACAACCCCGATGCCGCAGGGCTTGCCTGCGATGTGCAGCAACACGCTATCCGTTTGCCTACTTGGTATTATGCAACAACCCCAAACCTACCAAACTTCCGCCTCGGAGCCGAGCGCGGCACGGTCTGCGATTCGCTCGGTATTGAGGAAAGTGCGCCGTATATATGTGTGCAAAACACGACAACAAGCAACCCCGAAAAGCAGGAGGTAAAAGTGCGTCTTTATCCAAACCCTGCAGCAAACGAACTCACGCTTGACTACGCCGATTGGCAACATAAAAAAGTGATTATTACCGATTTAGTAGGAAGAACGGAAAAAATACTATCTTTGCAAAGCGAAAGCAATAAATTCGATATTTCAACCCTTCAAAATGGTGTGCATTATGTATCTATCTATGATGAAAACCGTTTGGTCTATTGTGGGAAATTGGTGGTTTTGCGGTAAGGTGACGCAATGCCCTTATACAAGTAAAACTGCGATTTTTGAGGCGCGAAAAACTTAATGCCGCTTCGCGGCAGAACAAAATTCTGCACCAAATTCTGGCTCCACTTATTTCTTCTTCGTTCCTAAGGCGTTCTGCGCTTATGATAACCGTATTTATTTTGCCGCAGACACTTTTATTTCAAGGGGTATAAACTAAAGATGCCTTTATCGCGCGGAGTCCAGAGGCAGGCGCGTTGTTCACAGCTTTTCAAGCCATTATTTGCCCAAGTATTGCATGTATGAAACAGGCTGTATTTGCCTTTAGCTTCATAAAAAGCATCGTTTTTACCATAACTATGCCCCACAATGTTCATCACCTTCCCTTTATCGTCGCGCTCAAAGCTGTTATCGATGTAATCGATGAGCTGCTGATACTCTGCTTTTGTGATATTTATTTTGCGACAGCTTTCGCCAGCTTTCATTTCTTTATAAAAAGTGGTGTGCATGGCGGCGGTGCTTAAGTAGAAGGCAGCTTTGAAAGCGGTGCTAAACTTGAGTTCTGCCCAAGATGGCGTGTCTAAATAAAAGCCTTTGTCGCCCCAGCCGAAGGCGGTATAATTCATCGCCGTATCCTTCGAAGCGGTGTTTTCAAACGAAATAGAGGTCGTCCAATCGCGCTGCTCATTCCGTATAGGCGCAACAATATCGGTATGCACACCGTTTGTGAGGATATAAATGCCGATAGTGTCGGCAGGCGTAGGCGTTTGCGCTTTATTTACCGCTATTTCGGGCAGCGTAAATACGGCGACCACATAAACGGCGAGGAACACGATTATTCCGAATAGGGTATAAAGTGCGTATTTGAGGACGTTGAAGAGCCTTTTTAACATATAAATTTTAAAAAAAGATAAAAAAAGATAAAAAAAAAGTTGTAACTGATTAAGTTGATGATATTCCAAATGGGCTGTAAGCCTTTAAAATAAAGGGGCTTATAGCATTTAAGTTTGCAAAAGGTATATAGCGCAACCTCGAATGGGGTTTAATATGAATAGCCGTAGGTGCAACCTACGCGCAAATGTTGTGTTTACTGAACCCTGAAGTGGGGTTCAACTTCTATTTTTAAGCTAATTTTACAGGTTAAACCCTTTTAGGGTGCTGAAAATACGCTTTTCAACTCCGTAGGTTTGTACTTACGGCCATTCATATTTGACCCTTTTAAGGGTCATTATAGTTGACCTTTTGCAAGCCTATTTCGGCTGAAAACCTTATTTTATAAGATTTTTCCGATACTTTACTTTCTTCAAGTTAAGAGGGTTCAATGTGGCGATTATTGATACATTACTGCTTATTAAGGTGCAAATATACGGCTTTTATATCATTTTATTAAAAAAGAAGTAGATGTTTGTGAACAATGGCACTTAAGAACGTGTCTAAAATAATACCTTCTTTTTGTTGCTTTTTCTCGTTGCAATTAAATTTACAACAAAAAATACGGTGTATTTTGTCGAATATCCATTTTTTTGCACTAACTTTGTTTCAATTTTCGCAACCTTTTTGGTTTTGGCTTTTATTTTAAAAATAAAAAATATACAAATATTTCATTATCAACAAATTATAAATTAAAATATTTCTTTTTTATATTGGCGCACTTAATATGTCCGCAAATTATGGGTAAGTAGAGGCGTATTGAGTATTAAGAATTAAAAATAAAGAATTAAAAAATAAAGAATTAAAAAATAAGAATTAAAAAATAAGAATTAAAAATAAAGAATTAAAAATAAAGAATTAAAAAATAAGAATTAAAAATAAAGAATTAAAAATAAAACCATGTTCAAAAAAACAATACTCCTAGTCGCCCTTATTTCGTGTAGTCTATTGGCGAAAGCCGACGAAGATAAGAATGAAGTAGTCATTATCGGTACAATGTCGCAGGCAACGGGCGATAGCATTCGCCTTTATGAGTACGACGGGATTTTATCTCATCCGATTGCCGCCGCTGCGCTTAAAATTGATGCTGCACAAACGGGTACTTTTTCTATAAAAGTGCCTAAAAAATTAGTGCGCGGCGTTTATTTTGTAGGCACCGACCGCAATAATGTGCGCACCATTATGCTTCAAACGGTTAAAATAAACGCCCCTACAACCATTGTAGTAACCGGAAAAGGCAGCGAATTTAAAAATGCGCAAGTAACGGGCAGCGCAGAAAACGATGCTTTCGATAAGGCAATGTTTCAAATGCAAACCATTAACGGGCAAAGCGGACAAGCTGTTGGCGAGTTTAGACAGGCGCAGCAAACAAATGACACCGCCAAAATCCGCATCGCTGTCGATAAAATGCGCAGCGCAGATGCTCAAAAATGGGCGCTTTTAAACGATTTAGCAAAATCTGACCCGTTTTTGCGCAAAGCAGTCGGGCTGCGCACCTATATTAGTTGGTATTACGATAAAAAAGGCTATGCCGACGAAATTCAATACTTTGCCAATCAATATTTCCAATGTGCCGATTTTTCTTCGGCCGCCGACTTTGAAAGAATGCCGCTTTTGAGCGATTCATTCCGCGAATTTGTGACCACACTGATGGGTATTCAACTGCCTTTTGAAATGCAAAAAGGCTTTATTGATAATGCTTTGGCAAAAGTGCCGGCGGGAACTCGCGCCTACAAAGCTGCTATTTCGGGCGTAATTCAGTCGTATATAGATAAGGAGCCAACGGGCTTCGTTTTTTATGGCGAAAAGTGGCTGGCGGCTTACCGCAAAGAAAACCCCGAGCTGGCTCCGATGATTGAGCAACGCTTGGCAAGCGTGCGCTCGCAGGTAATTGGCGGCGCAGCACCCGAAATAAAAATGCCAACACCCGAAGGCAAAGAATTTGCGTTAAGCGAGCTGAAAGGCAAAGTGGTACTTATCGATTTTTGGGCTTCTTGGTGCGGCCCGTGTCGCCGCTCGATGCCCGAAGTAAAGGCTACTTATGCCAAGTATAAAGACAGAGGTTTTGAAATTTTGGGCGTAAGCCTCGATAAAGACCAAAGTGCGTGGGTCGGGGCAATCGCCGCCGACGCTTTGCCTTGGAAACACGTCAGCGATTTGCAACTCTGGCAGTCGAAAGCCGCACAAACTTATGGCGTAACGTCTATCCCGCAAACGGTTTTGATTGATAAACAAGGAAATATCGCCGCCCGAAACCTGCACGGCCCCGAACTGGAACAGAAAATTGAAGAGGTTTTGAACCGAAAATAGACAAGAGGTTTTGAACCGAAAATAGACAAGAAGTTTTGAAAACGAAGCCTATAATAAATATTTGTATAGCATAAAAAGAATGATAAACCTAATATCCGACACGATTACCAAGCCTACGCCAGGAATGTTGCAGGCAATGATGCAGGCAGAAGTTGGCGACGACGTGTTTAACGACGACCCGACGGTCAATGCGTTGCAGGAAAAAGCCGCCGCTTTATTTGGGCGCGATGCCGCTCTTTTTTGCCCAAGCGGAACTATGTGTAATCAAATTGCGTTGCAAATACACACGGGGCCGCTCGAAGAAGTGATTTGCGACGAGCTCTCGCATATATACCGCGCTGAAACGGGCGGTGTGGCGCATCAGGCGCGTTTGGCAACCAAATTATTGAAGGGCGAGCATGGTAAAATAACCGCCGAGCAGATAGCCGCAGCCATCAATCCGCCGCACGACTGGCTGCCATTGAGCAGTTTGGTCGTCATTGAAAATACGGCAAATATTGGCGGCGGCTCCTACTACACGCTCGACGAAGTGCAGCCGATACGCACACTTTGCGACAAAACTGGACTGGCATTGCACTTAGACGGCGCACGACTTTTCAACGCACTGACCGAAACAAGGGAAACGCCACGCGCCTGGGGGCGTGTTTTCGACAGCATTTCTATCTGCCTCTCGAAGGGTTTGGGTGCGCCCATCGGCTCGCTGCTCATAGGCGACCGCGATTTTATTCGCCAAGCTCGCCGTTTTCGGAAGGTAATGGGCGGCGGAATGAGACAAGCGGGCTTCTTGGCGGCTGCGGGTATTTACGCGCTCGACCATCATATAGAACGCCTGCAAGACGACCATAAACGCGCCAAAATACTCGCAAATTGTTTGGCCGAACTCGATTTCATTGAAAATATCCGACCTGTTGCTACCAATATTCTCATTTTTGATGTGAAAAAGCCGCTCACCGCCGAAAAATATTTGCAGCGACTGAATGAAAAAGGCATTCGAGCTTCGGCTTTCGGCCCACAAACCGTCCGTTTTGTCACGCATTTAGATTTTGATGATGCGATGTT
>JBEEMU010000375.1:0-6543 GCA_041192485.1 Bacteroidota bacterium
CATTAAAAACCTGCCACACTTGCTCGGTATAAACTTCGTCAGTAAAACGCGCTAAAACGGTTTTTTGCGCATTTTCTGCTATTCTTTCTAAAAAAGCGGTTTCTGAACTTGCTAAAACAGCCATTTTCTCGGCTAAATCGGCATCGGAGCCATCGTATAAAAAGCCGTTTTCATTTGGCGTGATTAGTTCGGGCGTTGCGCCGCCTCGGTAGCCAATCACGGGCTTGCGGTAAGCCATTGCCTCGGCCGTTACCCGCCCCATTGCTTCGTTTGGCGAACACATCAACACCGCCGAAGCCGCTTGGTAATAAGGCGCGGGTTCGTCCACAAAACCAATCATTTCCACACAATTTTGCAAGTTGTTTTTTTGAATATATCGCCGCAATTGTGCTTCATAATCGCGCCTTCCGCCGCCTATAATTTGCAGTTTTGGCGGGTGCAAATGGGCGGTATTTGCGGTATATTTTTGGTAAAAAAGGTGGAATGCGCGTAATGCTTGCAACTGATTTTTAGATGGGTGCAGCAATCCTATAATCAAAAAGGTCAATATCCCCGCCTTATTCGACCCACTATTTAGGCTTTCGCCCAATTTTTCAATCGCTTGTTGTTTACCAATTCCGTTATAAATTTCGCAAATCGCTTTGCCGTTTTTCAAGTTTTCAAACTCGTATTCCCGCTGAATATGCTTGCGAATGCTGCTTGAAATGGCAATGATAGCCGCTGCCTTTTGCATATATTTCCGCATAAAAGGCTGGCCAACGAGGAAATGAAGTTGGTAGTCGAGCCAGCCGTACTCGCGAATATGCCAAACGTGCGGAATGTCCAATTTTTCGGCAACTAAGGCTCCGAGTGCGACTACCGAACTATTAGAATGAATAATATCGGGCCGGAAATCGTGTGCTAATGCGGCAAATTTAGCTAATGCGCAGGTGGTTTTGCGCCATTTATAAAAAAAACTAAAAAAACCGACCGACCGAACGCTATATGCTCCGTTGGCAAACGGAAAACACCGATAAGAAATACCGAGTTCGCTTAGTTTTTCGGTAAATGCGCCTTCTTTCGGGCACCAAACCTGCACCTCGACACCCCGTTCGCGCAAGCCTTCAACAAGATGCAGCAAAGAGCGATTTGCGCCCAAAAGTTCAGCGTAATGAGTGATAGTTAAAATGCGCATTTCGACGTTTTTTGTTGGGAAGGAACGTGTAAATGATAACTTGGTCAAAAGACGAGTAAAACTAACCAAGTTATCTTTTACCCAGTCATTAGGAGGGTGTAAAAGATAACTTACAAATCCCTAATTCGTTCCCGTGCTACCGAATCCGCCTGCTCCGCGTTCGGTTTTGCCGAGGGTTTCTACGGGCAGCCAGGTTATTTGCTCGTAGCGAGCGATAATCATTTGCGCAACACGCTCGCCGTTTTCGATGGTTTGCGGCTCGTTGCTGAGGTTTACCAAAATAACGTGTATTTGCCCCCTGTAATCGCTGTCGATGGTGCCAGGCGAGTTGAGGCAGCCGAGTCCGCGCTTGGCCGCAAGTCCGCTTCTTGGCCGTATTTGGGCTTCGTAGCCTTGCGGCAATTCTATAAATAAACCGGTCGGCAACAAAGCGCGTTCGAGTGGTTTTAGGGTGACAGGCGTTTCCACGACCGCCCGCAAATCAAGCCCTGCGCTACCCGCAGTAGCGTATTCGGGCAGTGGGAAGCCCGACGTGTTCACTATTTTTACTTGCATTTTTATTTTTTTACAAAATAGATAATAAATACTCGCCGTAGCCGCTTTTTTTCAAGGGTTCGGCCAACTTTATCAGCTCTTCTTTGGTGATGAAGCCCATCGAATACGCTATTTCTTCGATGCAGCCTACTTTAAGTCCTTGCCGCTCTTCAATTACCTGTATGAAATGCGAAGCCTGCATCAGCGAGTTGAAAGTGCCCGTATCGAGCCACGCTGTTCCGCGACTCAAAACGCCCACTTTGAGCTTTTTGCGTTCCAAATAATGTTTATTTACATCGGTAATTTCATACTCACCGCGTGGGCCAGGTTGCAGGTTTTTGGCTATTTCCACCACACTATTATCATAAAAATAAAGCCCAGGAACCGCATAACGCGACTTTGGTTTCACGGGTTTTTCTTCGATAGAAATAGCGTGAAATTCGCTATCAAATTCCACAACGCCGTAGCGTTCGGGGTCGGCCACGGGATAGGCGAATACAATGCCACCTTCAGGATTGGTCGACTCTTGCAAAAGTTCGGTCAAACCTGCGCCATAAAAGATATTATCGCCCAAAATCAGTGCCACTTTATCGCCGCCAATAAAATCGGCTCCTAAGACGAAGGCTTGCGCTAAACCGTCGGGAACGGCCTGCTCTACATACTCAAAGCGACAGCCTAAACGCGCCCCGACGCCAAGCAAGCGTTTAAAATGCGGCAAATCGTGGGGCGTACTGATAATCAATATCTCTCGAATACCCGCCATCATCAAGGTAGATAATGGGTAGTAAATCATGGGTTTGTCATAAATCGGCATCAATTGTTTGCTGATGCCGAGCGTGATGGGGTGTAGGCGCGTTCCCGAACCGCCTGCTAAAATAATGCCTTTCATTTTTTTTTTTAATAATTTCTACCTATTTTTTTTAATAATTTCTATATAGATGGTGTGTAAAAGCATGGTACAAACAATTTCTAAGAAAAAGGCGAACGCGCCGCCAAACAAGCCCATCGGGAATGCGATAACTATATCCTCAACGCCATTCATATAACACATCGCCACACTATTGAGGAGTGTCACAACGCCGACCGAAATTCCGCCCTGCCATTTTGCCATAGTCATCGCAATTTCTCGCGGATTTTTCAGTTCGTTTTGCGCAAAATAACTCGTTAATGCCCAATAACGCCCCGTAAGAAGGATAGCTAAACCCAAAACGCCAAAGAGATAGGGCGGTAAATCGAGGTAGGCTATACAGAAAACGGTAGCCGCAAGCACCGCAAATGTAGCCCCGTAATACCGCAATAGATGCGGCACTAAGGGCGTTTTTGGCCGTTCATCTATGCCGAAATCCAATAAATGGTCGTTATTCATTTTCTAAAAATCAGGAGCGTTTTCGTTTAAAAAAACCTTGTAATAAAGCGGCACATTCTTCCTGCAAAACGCCCTGCGAAACGGTTGTTTTTGGGTGTAGAATGGCAGAGGAAATAGCTGCGAAACCGCGTTTTTCATCGGCTGCGCCATACACGACGCGCCCTATTTGCGCCCACGCTAAGGCTCCTGCACACATCACACACGGCTCTAAGGTGACGTATAAGGTGCAGTCTATCAAGTATTTACTGCCCAAATAGTTGGCCGCCGCCGTAATTGCTACTATTTCTGCATGAGCGGTCACGTCATTCAGTCGCTCGGTCTGATTCCGTGCTTTCGCAATAATCTGCTTGCCATGAACGATAACGGCTCCTACGGGAACTTCGTTTTCCCGAAAGGCTTGCTCGGCTTCGCGCAAAGCGGCTCGCATAAAGAAGGTATCGTCTAATTGCATCTGTTTTTTTGGAGGTGTTCGTTTTTTTATTTTTTAAATGCTTTCAAACTCCATTTTTGCGGCTTGGCGCAAGGCGAAGGCGCGTTTTACTTTTTCGCTAATATGCGTTTGTTGCGCGATATCGGGTAGTTCTATTAAAATGTTTGCCAAATCGGTGTCGGAAACATTCGGGATAGCGGCTCCTGTGCGATACATAAACATTTGCATTAAAAACGGTTCGAGTTGATGATTTCGTAGGAATGTGTGTTGATGTCGGAAAGCTCGATGTATTCAACCGACAAATCGCGCTCTTTTAGTTTTTTGCTTTTCACTTTTACAATATCGCAAATATCACCCAAACGCACGGTGTTTTTATTTTCTTTGTTTTCAAGCAGCTTTCTGTTTTCGGGCGCGTAAAAATCGTAGTCGAACCGACCGTTTAATTCGTTGTAAAACAAAGAAAACGAGTTGTTTGTTTCTATATTTTCACGGTTTAAAAATGACTGGTATTGCGCAGTTATCGCGCTAAAATCTTCGTCTAAAATCAATTCGTTTTTTTCATTTTTTACAAGCTGCCCTTGACTATCTTTTCGGTACAAAGCCGTACCGTTTTTGTTGCCTTGATAGCCGAGTTTCCGTATTCTACCAAAAAAAATCGGATATTGGCGGACGATATTCGGCGTGTCTTTTTGCAAAAACAGGATAGATGTTTTTACGCCCGTTCCGTAAGGTATAAATGTTTCTTGCGGCAAATTTATAATGGCTAAAAGCTTGGTTTTCAGTTTGATATAATAGCGTAAGTATTCTAACGAAGGGTTTTCAAAATTGCCATTTGGCAACACAACTGCCATGCGTCCACCTTCTTTTAGCAAATTCAAGCATTGTTCGATAAACAAAATTTCGGCAGATTGATTATTTTGTAAATATTTTGATTTTAAATAATTGTATGATTTACCCGTTTTCACAGGGTCGACTACCCATTTATGCCCCAGTTCAAATAAATTTCAAACTCTTCTAAGGTTTATTGAGGCGACAGCCCATCGTTTGAGTAAATATAATCGTGTATTTCCTCAAAGCATTTGAGTAAATTATCTTCTTTTGAAAGCGGAGTATCAAAAAGTTGATTCATTTTTAAGATATAATTAATTAGTTAAAAATCTTTTTCGGTAATATTACGAATATCCTCTTGCATATCTTGCTCATTTATTGCATTTTCTAAATTTATAGTTTGACAAGCCTCTTCTATGTTTTCGTACCATTCTTCAGTTACGGCTAATTCCAAATTACCGTTTCTATCGGTAAATACAAAACCCATAATATAGTTTTGTTGTAAATGATTTGCATCTGCGCCCGACGATTCTAACTGTTTCGGGTTAGCAAAGAGGAATTTATGCTCCGTATGCCGCAGGAAAATATCTACAGAAATCAAGTTAAATTCGTGTTTTTGTGGCGTTGTTTCAAGTTCACCAATATAGTGCAAAAGCTCGTTTACGAATGATACCTCCAGCACCTTTACCATTGCCATTAAATAGGCTAAACGCTCATCAATCATCGCGCTAATTTCCTCCCGCGAGTAGTTTTGCAAGGCTTCTATGGCTATCGATTTTTTTGTTTTTCGCGGCGATTTATTTTTAAGATGGTCGTGTATTTCCTCGTAAGTATAAATGGTATTAGCGTAATCCGCTGTGAATTTGGGTAAATTTGCGGCTATCCAACTGGTAATTTGCCCGTCTATATCGGCGTTTTTGGGGTCTATCCAGTTTATTTTTTCATGGTGATTAAACAAAAATTTGACTAATTTATCGTAATTATACAGTTTATGCCATTTCTCCGAATTCGATTTTATGCCTTTACTTTCTAAAACAAACCAATCTCCAGCAGTTTTTCTAAAATAAAAATCGCCGTGATGGTTAGGGTGCTTTTTGCCTTCCCATTTCTCTCGAATGCGTTTTACTTCAAAGCCTTGCGTTTGCAGATATTGCTTCAATAAAAGTTCGGTTATAGAACCGCTAACGTAGCCCTGTGCGTTCGGACTCAGGCGCAAGGCTTCAAAAAACACCTCGATTGTTGTTTTGAAAATCGTCGAAACAAAGTTTTCGAGCCGTTGAAATATGTTCATCTTTTGGGTGTGTTCATTTTATTTTTTAAATCAAGCCTCGTGCTTTCAGCTCCAAATATTTATTCACCGTGTTGAGCGAGAGGTTTTCGGGTGCGGTGAGAATGGCTTGAATGCCGTATTGTTTGAGTGTTTGCACCATTTGTTGCTTTTCAAGTAGCATTTTCTGGGCAACGGTTTGTTTATAAATTTGCTCTACGTTTTGGGCGGGTTGTTTGGCGTAAGCCTCTATTTCGGTATTTTCAAAGAAAACAACCACTAATAAATGGCGTTGCCCGATTTTCCGCAAAAGCGGTAGTACGCGCTCTAAGGCGTATTTGCTTTCAAAATTGGTGTAAAGCATAATGAGGCTGCGCCCGGAAATCAAATTGCTAACGGCTTGATACAATAATTCATAATTCGACTCCAAATTGCGCTCTTTTTCGTTGTAAAGTGCGTTCAAAATCAAATTGAGCTGATTGGGGCGGCGGTCGGCTTTTATGGCCGAGCCGAGCTTGTCGCTAAACGAGATTAAGCCTGCGCGGTCGTATTTTTTCAAGGCGATATTCGACACGACTAACGCGCTATTTATCGCATAATCTAGGAGCGACAAGCCATTAAACGGCATTCGCATCACGCGACTTTTGTCGATAATACAGTAGATTTGCTGCGCTCGCTCGTCTTCGTACTGATTGACCATCAACTCGTTGCGGCGGCTGGTTGCTTTCCAGTTGATAGAGCGAAAATCGTCGCCGCGCACATAGTTTTTTATCTGCTCGAACTCGTAGCTATGCCCTAAGCGGCGTTGTTTTTTCAAGCCGTCAAATGAAGAGATGCGCTGAAATGCTTTCAACTCAAACCTTTTCATTTGCAAAATGCTCGGATAAACGGGCAATATTCCTGTCAAAGGCAACACGATGCGCCGCTCTACAAGCCCTAAAACG
>JBEEMU010000376.1:0-3525 GCA_041192485.1 Bacteroidota bacterium
AGCCACGCTGCACTGTGCATATTCTTGCCCATGCCTGTATGGCAGGGTCGTTTTTGCTGATAGCGGTGCTGCCTACCAAGCCAGCGGCGGGGGCAAAATGTGCGAGTATTTTAGTTGAAAATAAAAGCAGACCTGCCAGAAAAGCGGGAAACTTCATTTTATGCGATAGAGATGCGCAATTGCGGAAAACGGCTTTGCGCCAAGGCAAAACCGCCAAATAATGCGCTGCTAAACAATAAATCGCCCAAGAATGTGCCTTGAAAAAACGGAATACCCGCCGTATAGCAAGCTATCAAGCCAGTTAAATCTTGCGAATACATCGCACTGCCTACCCAGCAACCAAAATTGCTTATCAAGAAAAACAAAACAGACGAGCCTATTGCGCCACCAAATACGAGTGGTGCATTGACTTTTTTGCGAAATAATTGCAGCCCAAGCAAGGCTATCAAGGCGTAAGCGCCGTAAAGGTAGCCGATGCCTTGTCCGAACCAAGTAAATGTTGGGTAATATTCTTGATAAATAACATTATTCAAAAATAAATCGCTCAACCAAACCGCCAAAAGCGGTATAACAAAAGCGTAGCGTTTTTGCTCAAAATGGGCGGCTCCGAATAATGCGACAGCTCCCATCGGCGCAAAATTCCAAAGGTGCGGCACTAAGCGGGTCGCCATTGCCAAGAAAATGAAGGTTAAAATAACCGAAAAACGTAAGTTCATATTTTTTATATTACATTTGTGCTGCGAAAACATCTAAAATATGCTCGCGAATAAGATGATTTTTAAGATATAAAATGGTTGGTTGCACTTGCACACGCTCTCGCTGTGCTTCCCATGCTTCGCCAAAAGCGGGGACTTTTTCTTTCAATTCTTTCACGAAACTAAACCAGCCGCTTATTTCTTCGTGTAAATGAAAATTTTTGGTCGTATCATTGCAAATGACGCTTAACCAAATATTATTGCTATAAATATGGGTTTTATAGGCCAAAATAGCGTCTATTTCGTCCCAGCGAATACCAATATCGCGGTCGTTTGCGTGTACCGAAAAGCCGTTGTGATGATACTGGAAAATGCCGTCGCTATAAAAACGCATTTCAATATCTCGTTGCATCAAGGCAACCGCTTCTGGGCTTTTAGGATGAACGAACTTGTAGCGCGGGTGGATAATCAACCAAATTCCGCGAGCAAAAACGTACATCAAGGCTGTCAAAACAATGAATTTCAGCCAATTAGGTAAATAGAACGGTAAAATATCGGCTACTAAAACCGTCCACAAAATCAGACAAACAGCAATAATAATTACACGATTTTCTACGCGCTCTACCAATCGCACACGATTCTCGTCTGCAACTTCGGGTAATAACCTCGAAAAGAAGGGTGGTACGGATATTGTCACGTTCGCTAATATTTAAATTGTAATAGAGTTTTTTGTTTTCTAAGTTTTTATTTCCTGAGTTTTTATTTCCGATTTTCAAAGAACTGACACTCTCTGCCGTAGGCGTAGGATAGTACACGGATTACAGGGATTCGACACGGATAAATAAAAAATAGCCGCGTTAAAAGATACATTTCAATAAAAAGCGGCTTGGTTAGCTTTTTCTCGTTACTAAGCAATTTCCTTTTTGCCGAGCATCACCGCTCCAATCATAGCGGCTAAAAATAGCAACGATGACAATTCAAATGGCAGTAAAAACTCGCCAAAAAGCGTCTGTCCAAGGTTTTTTATCAAACCTGTTTCAAGGCTTTGTGTAGCCGTAGTTGTGATGCCTGCGGCTTGTTTCGTTGCGCCAAGTAGCGTAATAAACAAGGCTCCGCCGCCCAAAAAGGCAATCACTTTCGGCATAATACCGCTATCGTCGCTCTGCGTTGTGTTGAGGTTGAGCAGCATGATGACAAATAAAAACAGTACCATGATAGCTCCTGCATACACGATAATATGCACGGCTGCCAAAAACTGCGCGTTCATGAGAATATACTCGCCCGCTATTGCAAAAAACGACACGACTAACGACAAGACGCTGTAAACGGGGCTTTTGGAAAAAACAACCGCAAAGCCTGCAATGACCGCAACGGCGGCAAGAATGTAAAATAAAATTGAAATCATTTTTTTAATATATGATGTAGGATATATGATGTAGGGTGCGACCCTTGTGGTCGCCCTTGGATGATGTAGTATATAGGGTGCGACCCTTGTGGTCGCCCTTGGATGATGTAGGATATATGAATTTATTGTTTTACAAGGGTCACATCGTAAGTAAAGGAGCTTTGTACGCCATTTACTTTCACATCGCTGACGGTAACGCGGTAGCGGGTGTCGGCGGCAAGGTTCGCAATATTAATAGTCGGCTGCCACACAATTTGATTGTCACTGCCGTAGCCTTGCCCGATAATTGCAAGCGGAACTGGCGCACCATTTGCATCTTGCATCGTCACTTTTGAACCTAAGCCAACCGTTGCGCCCGGCTTCGCAAACGACCATTTGCTTGTGTTTCTCACTAATTCCCACATCACAAATCCTTTTGGCGGGTAAGCAATATATTCGGGTGTAGTTGCGGGCGCAGGATTGCTACTATTGTGCAGGGCGTACAAGGCGGCGTATTGCGTTGTAGCGCCGTAGCCGAATGTTTTCGCCCTACTGAAAAGCAATTGTCCACGCGCGTAAGTGTTTATGTCGGTAGGTTCGGGCGACTGCATGAACCAGTCTATCAAGGCTTCGGCTTTCAGTCCGTTCCCTAATTTTAGTGAGTTGATGCAGCCATTATACCCGTCTAAGGAAAAGCATTGCCACGAATTTGGCGGCGAGTCGCTTATTTGCCCGTTTGCCTGCATCATCAAAGCGGCTTTTTGCGCCAAACTATCTAAGCCGCTATGCAGCGCAATCGAGTTTGTTAAGCCTACTAATTGCCTATAATATTCAATGCGTTGCACCACGCGATTGCGCACGGTTTGCGGCATCGTGCCTGCCTGACAATTGTTCACGCTGCCGTTCCAAGTGTAGGCGCTTGCCGACCCGAACTCGCGATTGTAAGCCGAAATAACCTCGGCGCGTGTAGGGGCAGGCACGGGCGTAACCGTGTTGTCCGTGTTTGGCGTGCATCGTAGGAAGCCCGCGCAAACGGCTACAAGAGCATAAGGAATGATTGGAGGACGTGTCATATATATAATTGGTTATTTTCCAAATCTTCTACATCTGCTTCGTCTTTTTTGCGACCTGTCGCTTTTTTATTTTTAATTGTAAAAACTCTACAAAATCTTGGGGGAACATCGCCAAATTTGAATTTAATATATTGTTGTCGTAGAAACTCTATTGCTGCTAAACGTTCTTGTGGCGTTTTCGTTTGCCAGTAGGCAAAGTCAGCGACAGACTGGTTTTTATGTGTTGTGATTGTTGCTATTTTTTGCATAATAATTTTTATAATAAATCGGTTTTCCATTGCTTATTTCATAAATAAGGCTTTTCGGAATAGATTGTGTGGTTGCCATATAGTTTACAATTGTTTATTTTTCAACTATTCTACATTAATGCAGG
>JBEEMU010000377.1:0-9258 GCA_041192485.1 Bacteroidota bacterium
TCTATGCAGTTCACAACCGAAACAATGCAAGCCTCTATCGGTCAAACGTGGGCAGTTTTCATGATTTCTGACCAAAGCCCCTCGAATGTAAAAGATGCACACTGGCTCCCTTTTTTTGGGCATGAAACCGCTTTTTTACACGGCTTAGAAAAACACGCTCGCGCCTATAATTACCCTGTTTTTTACTTTAATGTAAAACGCATAAAACGCGGACAATACGACGTTACCGCCCATTTATTAGCCGACAAACCCGCCGAACTTGCGCCCTCCGAACTCACTCGCCGCTATGCAACCATGCTCGAAGCCTGCATTCGCGCCGACCCTGCGGCGTGGCTCTGGTCGCACAATCGTTGGAAACGAAAAAAACTGGTGTAGAAAAATCTTTTTTTGTGTATTTTTTATGACGAATAGCTTTTTACGCGCTCATAATCAACGAGTTTCATACAACGCGCTGCATTGAACTCAAAATTTGCCTTGCTTTCCCGCCAAAATCCTTCGCAAAACCTGCCCAAGGAATCATTTTTCCGTGTTTTATAACAGTAAAATAAATTATTTTATACAAAAAAATCAATTTCGATTTTGATAGTTAAAATAAAAATCAGAACTTTGCACCCGATTTCAGCAAATCATTCAATTTTTACTGAAAATTCAGAAAGTTATTTAGATGGTTTCTAAATAGAATCTTTTTTCGGTAATTTTTGCATCAAATTTTATTAATGTATTGTTAAAATGTTGTTTCGGCCGTACATTTGCACCGCGTTTGAAACCACATTAAAAATAATCGCAATATTTGTAAAAACAAATAATTTCAGCAATGATAAATAATTCTTTTATTTACAAAGCATTTGCAATCTTCGGGTTGTTCTTGATTTCTCTTAATCTTTTCGCTCAAGCGAAACCCGCTGCTGCGACAACTCCTGCCGCTGCTCCTGCGGCTGGCGGCGCAGCTCCCGATGGCAAAACCTTATTTATGGCAAAGTGCGCAAGTTGCCACAATGCCAATATGCGTGATAAATCGACTGGCCCTGCACTCGGCGGCGTTCAAGGACGCTGGGCAGACCCGAAAAAACTATATGCTTGGATTCGCAATAACGCAGCCGTACTTGCTTCGGGTGACGCTTACGCTAATTCATTATACAATGAGTATGGCAAAAGTAATATGACCGTTTTTTCTAATATCACTGACCCTGAAATTACGGCGATATTAGGTTTTATTGATAATCGATATAAAAACCCTGTAGTAGTAGTAGTAGTTAATAACCCTAATGGCGGCACAAGCGGTGTAGCAAGCGACCCCGTATATGATATGCTCATCTATGGTTTAGGCTTTCTCTTACTATTTGCCTTAGCCATTATATTAGCGCGTACCATTGCCAACCTAAAAAGCATTGCTACCGAAAAAGAAACAGGCATAGTAGGGCGCAAAACGACGTTCCGCGAAATGCTTACCAGCAAAGGATTTATTGGTTTCTTGATTTTTGCAGGCATCGTTATTGGAGGTTATCTTACGGTAAGCAATGCGGTTACGGCGGGTCGTCAGCAAGGCTATGCCCCCGACCAGCCTATCCGTTTCTCACACAAAACACACGCAGGCGTGAATAAAATTGATTGCCAATATTGCCACGACGGCGCACGGCGAAGCAAACACGCGTCCATTCCAGGAGCAAGTACTTGTATGAATTGCCACAAAGCCATTAAAAAAGGCCCTAAATACGGAACAGAAGAAATAGGTAAAATATACGCTTCAGCAGGCTATAACCCTGATAAAGATGTGTATGATGCGCCACAAAAACCTATCGAATGGGTGCGTATTCACAACCTTCCAGACCACGTTTATTTCAATCACTCGCAACACGTAGTCGCAGGCAAAGTAAAATGCCAAGAATGTCATGGCAAAGTGGAGGAAATGAATAAAGTAGAGCAACACGCACCACTTTCTATGGGCTGGTGTATCAATTGCCACCGTACAAAAGAAGTACAATTTAAAGATAATAAATACTACGAAGCCTATCAAAGCTACCATGATGCGATGAAAGCAGGCAAAAAAGAAAAAGTAACAGTAGAGGACATCGGCGGCTTGGAATGTCAAAAATGCCATTACTAATACCTCCTATTTTCTATTGTAAGGCTATTCTAAGTGTCTGTGGCGAAATAAACACGGTTATCATAAGCTCAGAACGCACTATTTAAAGGGTTCAAAACCGTGATTATTTATATACTACTATTTAGTAGTTGAACTTCTTTACCAACATTTTTAAAAAATAAAATAATTGCTTTTAAAAAATAAATGAATGTGTAGGCATTCTTACAATCATTTCTGCCTTCATTTTTTTAACAAATTAAGCATCGTATTATATAATAAACATGAAATCAAATAATAACAACGTTTGGAGCAGTGCGGAACAACTCAATAATGATCCCGCATTCATACAAAGCCTCAACCAAGAATTTTTTGAATTACCTATCGTGGAAGCGTTAGGCAATGAAGAAGGAATGATTGACACGACAACGAATCGTCGCGACTTTCTTAAATTTTTAGGTTTTGGTATAGGAGCAGCTACGGTTGCTGCGGGGTGTCAAATCCCTGTAAAAAAAGCCATTCCTTATGTTGTCCGCCCCGACGAGTTGGTACCCGGAATTGCAGACTACTATGCTTCAGCGTTTATCGATGGCGGCGATTTCGTCCCCGTTTTAGTAAAAACACGCGAAGGCCGTCCTATAAAAATAGAAAGTAATACGCTGTGTAAAATGATGGGTGGCGGCACATCGGCTCGTTCACAAGCCGTGGTTATATCGTTGTATGACAAACACCGTTTCCGCAAAGCAGGCAAACCAGGTGCGAAGTTTACCGATATGGAATGGGCAGCTTTAGATACCGAAGTTAAAGGAAAAATTGCAAGTGCAGGTGCTTTGCGCATTGTCACAAATACAGTCATTAGCCCGTCATTGCGTCGCGCTATCGGCGAGTTTAGCGCAAAATATCCAACGGCAAAACACATTCAGTACGACCCCGTTTCATCGTCGGCTATCCTCGATGCAAACGCCGCTTCTTTCGGAAAGCGCGTATTGCCAACCTACCATTTTGACCAAGCCGACGTTATTGTTAGTTTCGCCGCCGACTTTTTAGGCACTTGGATTTCTCCGGTGCAGTTTGCTGCCGATTATGCTAAAAACCGCAAAATTTCCAAAGAAGTAAAAGAAGCGAAAATGAGCCGCCATTATCAATTTGAAGCGATGATGTCGCTTACAGGTTCTAATGCCGACCACCGTACCCCTATAAAACCATCAGAAAGCGGTGCCGCAGTACTCGCTTTATATACAGCCGTTACAGGCGAAGGCGGTTATAAATTAGATGGCAAAGCCCAAAAAGCCATCGAAGCCGCAGGCAATGATTTAAAAGCCGCCGCAGGAAAATCGCTCGTTGTGAGCGGTTCGAATGATGTGAATGAGCAAATAGTTGTCAATGCTATCAATGCAAAACTTGGAAGCGTCGGCTCTACCGTTGATTTCGGTGCGGTAAGCAATCAACGTCAAGGCTCCGATGCAGAAATGCAGGCAGCCGTGAAAGAAGGCGATGCGTTTATCTTTATCAATTGCAACCCCGTTTATGACCTTCCAAACGGCAAGTCATTTGGCGAAAGCCTTAAAACCAAAAAATTAACAGTTTGCATCGGCGTTTCGCCCAACGAAACGGCGGCAGCTTGCCAATATATTGCACCCGACCACCACTTATTGGAATCGTGGGGTGATGCCGAGCCACGCACAGGCTTATATGCGTTGCAACAACCTACTATCTCGCCCTTGTTTGACACTCGCCAAGCAGGACACTCTCTATTGACGTGGGCAGATAGCGCAAATTTGAATAAAACCGCCGAACAACCGTATTATGACTATGTTCAAAAAACGGCTGAAAGCAAAATGGCAGGCAGTAAGTTTAATAAATTCCAAGCATTTTGGGAAACAACCCTGCACGATGGTATCTTTGAGCAAGAAGTTGCCGCTTCGGGCGCGTCTTTCTCGGGTAGCGTTGCCGATGCTGCGGCTAAAATTGCAAAACCACAAACAGGTTTAGAGGTTGTTTTCTATGAAACGGTCGCGATGGGCGCAGGACAGTTTGCCAGCAACCCTTGGTTGCAAGAAATGCCAGACCCTGTTACTCGTTGCGTGTGGGGCAATCATATCGCTATTCCGATGGAATGGAATGAGGTTTCAAAAGCATTCCAAGGCTTGAATAATTTGAAAGACGGCGACTTCGCTACCATTACAGTAGGCAAAGAATCATTGACATTGCCTGTTGTACGTCAGTTCGGTTTAGCTAAAAATACAGTTGCCTTAGCCTTAGGCTATGGTCGCACTATTGCAGGACACGCAACTTATTGCGTAGGCGGCAATGCGTTCCCAATGCTTACCGCAACTAACGGCACAACAAGTTTTATAAATAAGGCAAGTTTCGAAACAGCAAAAGGACGCGACCGCGAGTTTGGCATCGTACAATTACACCACACGATGGGTATTCAAGCGAATGGTAAAAAAGACTTTAATGTAGATGAAACGACGCTTGGTATCGGCGGATTTGGCCCACAAGGCTCACTGACAAACCGTAGCGTTATTTTCCAAGGAGGTTTGGCAGAAGTTGGCAAGCTCGCAGAGGAAATGAAAGAAAAACGCGCCGAATATCAACATTTAAATAGCAAAGGCCTTTATCCTGACCATGCCGATAAATATAAAGCAGGCGTTCACTGGGGTATGAGCATCGACCTCAACGCTTGCACGGGGTGTGCCGCTTGTACGGTTGCTTGTATGGCGGAAAATAATGTGCCTATTGTTGGCAAATTTGAGGTAGCGCGTGTGCATGAAATGGCTTGGATTCGCATCGACCGCTACTATCATGGCGACGTTGAAAATCCGACAGCCGTTTACCAACCTATGATGTGTCAGCATTGCGATGCCGCACCTTGCGAAAACGTTTGTCC
This sequence comes from Bacteroidota bacterium, assembly GCA_041192485.1. Lineage (GTDB taxonomy): Bacteria > Bacteroidota > Bacteroidia > Chitinophagales > Saprospiraceae > JBEEMU01. The sequence continues at coordinate 4,974 of JBEEMU010000377.1, forward strand.
CGTAAATGCGACAAATCATAGCCACGACGGTTTGAACCAAATGACCTACAACCGTTGTATCGGTACGCGCTATTGCGCAAATAACTGCCCATACAAAGTGCGCCGCTTCAACTGGATGGACTATACTGCTGCCGACCTTTGGGCATGGAATGAAAATAAATTAGACAAAAAAGCAGGCGCAATTGCCGATGATTATTTCTCGTGGTGGAGTGGCGAAGAAAACTACATGGAAGACAACCTTACGCGGATGGTTTTAAACCCCGATGTAACGGTTCGCTCGCGTGGCGTTATTGAAAAATGCTCGTTCTGTGTGCAACGCATTCAAGAAGGCAAGCTGAACGCAAAACGCGAAAACCGCAATTTGCGCGACAGCGATATTAAAACAGCTTGTCAAACAGCTTGTCCGACAGGTGCAATTGTTTTTGGTAACAATAATAATCCTGAAAGTGCAGTAAGTGTACACCGCGACCACGAATTGACGTATATTGCCTTAGAGGAAATCAATGTGCGTTCGAACGTGACTTATCGCGCAAGAGTAGCTAATAAAAATACAAAATTAGAAGCGTAGTTTAAGTAATCGCCTGCTCCTAACAGAGAGGCTTATACGGCTGTTGTTTTATAGTTTGTATAAAAATAAATAATCAGAAATACTAAAACATAATTATATATGAGTGCAGTAGTATCTCGCGTCCGTCAGCCGCTGATTGAAGGTCATAAAACCTATCATCAAATAACGGAAGACATTTGCGCTTCTACCGAAAAAATGCCAAATAAACAATATATTTGGGGCTTGATTCTTTCGGCTACAATCGCAGCATTTGGTGTAGGTTGTATCGCTCTTGTGGTTTGGCAAGGCATTGGTGCGTGGAATCTTAATCGTACTATCGGTTGGGGTTGGGACATTACCGACTTCGTTTGGTGGATTGGTATTGGTCACGCTGGAACGCTTATTTCCGCTATCTTACTCTTGTTTCGTCAAAAATGGCGTACAGGTGTAAATCGTGCCGCCGAAGCGATGACTATTTTCGCCGTTATTTGCGCAGGCTTATACCCTGTATTTCACATGGGGCGTGTTTGGTTAGCACCCTTCATCTTCCCTTACCCGAATACTCGCGGGCCGCTTTGGCCAAACTTTAACTCGCCGCTCCTTTGGGACGTATTTGCGATATCGACCTATTTCTCTGTATCATTATTGTTTTGGTACACGGGCTTAGTTCCCGATTTTGCTACTATTCGCGACCGCGCACGCGGCTGGCGTAAAAAAATGTACACGTTTCTAGCCTTCGGTTGGACAGGCTCTGCAAAACACTGGCAACGCTGGGAGTCTCTCTCACTTGTATTAGCAGGTATTTCTACGCCGCTCGTTCTTTCAGTACACACTATCGTATCCTTTGACTTTGCGACTTCGGTAATTCCAGGCTGGCACACTACTATATTCCCTCCTTACTTCGTAGCAGGTGCGATTTTCTCTGGTTTTGCGATGGTATTAACGTTGATGATTACAACGCGCAAACTTCTTAAACTAGAAGAGTATATTACAATTAATCACATTGAGTCGATGAATAAAGTCATTACGCTCACAGGTAGTATCGTAGGTGTCGCTTATTTGACCGAGTTATTTATTGCTTGGTATTCGGGTAGTGTATATGAAGGCTTCGCCTTCTATAACCGCGCTACTGGCCCTATGTGGTGGGCGTATTTTGGTATGATGTTCTGCAATGTGGTTTCCCCGCAAGTGTTCTGGATTAAATCATTGCGTCGTAATGTTGCCTTTACGTTCTTTATGTCTATCATTATCAATATCGGTATGTGGTTTGAGCGTTTTGTCATCATTTCTTCTACGTTGCAACGCGATTATATACCATCAAGCTGGAGCGATTATCACCCTACCTGGGTAGAAATGGGTATGTTTATTGGCACAATTGGTATCTTTATGACCTTATATTTGATATTTACTCGCATTGCGCCTGTGGTTGCCATTGCAGAGGTTAAAGCAATTCTCAAGTCATCGGGCGACCAGTATATAGGCGATAACGCAGTAGAACACGCTCACTAACAGTTCTAATACGGGTACGAATCTACACGACTTTTTTCAAAACTTCTCGTTTGCAAGCTGATTTTTAGGCTATTAATATCTTATAAAGTCTTAAAAGTAGTCTTAAAATCTAAAATCTAAAATCTAAATTTTAATAGCAATGGCTAAACAAAATAGAGACATCCTTTACGGAATATATAACGACGAAACCGAGCTTTTGGCAGCAGTTACCGAAGCCAAAGCGCAAGATTTGGAAATTTATGACGTTTATTCTCCTTTTCCTGTACATGGCTTAGACCCAATACTCGGCTTGGAAGAATCGCGTTTGCATATAGCAGGTTTCGTTTATGGAGCAACTGGCACAACCTTCGCCTTTAGCTTTATGACGTGGGTCTTCACCAGTAACTGGCCTATCATTTTTGGTGGTAAACCTTACTGGTCGGTTCCCGCATTCATTCCAATCACTTTTGAGGTGACTGTTTTGTTTGCAGCGTGGGGCATGGTGCTTACATTCTATACCATTTGCGGTATGGGGCCTGGTATCACAAACCCGATTTTAGATGAACGCACGACCGATGATAAATTCAGTATTGCATTCGATACTACCGATGCGGCTACGGCAGACGTAAACAAATACAAAGCGTTTTTATCGTCAAGTAAAGCCGCCGAAGTTCACAATAAAACAATCACGGTAAAATCTCCACTTATAGAAGCTGCGCACCATTAGGAACAGACTCATAGGTAGTAGCATATAACTCTCACTACGTTGAATCCTGTTAAATAAGGTGTTCTGAGGTGCTATAACCGCGTTTATTTTGGCCTTGCCAAATCCACGATTTGCTCCAGGCGCGTATTCCTTAATAGAAGAAAAAATATTTTTTATTAAAAATAATAATGAAAGCAACCAATCTTTTCACATCAGCAATTGCAATGGGTGCAGCTCTTTTAGGGTTGTATGGTTGTCATGCAGACGGTAACTTTACCGGACGTGAGTATATGCCAGATATGGCACACGCTATTTCGTATGAAACCAACCTCAATACTTACTACTCTTACAATCATTGGGGGAGCGACACGGCGTATGAAAAAACGGTACAACCGCGCAAGATTGTCAATGGCACAATCCCGCGAGGCTTTACCTCGTTTTTCTGGTCGGGCGACTTGGATTTGCTGAAACGCATGAAAGAGGGCGGCTATAATATGAACGGACACGTCGTTTATAATTTCCCTGCGGGCGACGAAGGCCGTACTTTAGCGATGGCAGCCATTACAAGCAACCCTTTTCCTGCAACCAAAAGCGGCGTAGCAAAAGGCAAAGATTTATACACGATAAATTGCGCAATTTGCCACGGTGAAAAAGCAGATGGCAACGGCTACCTTTGGCGCGAAGGCGAAGGCCCTTACCCTAATAAACCTGCCAATTTGTTAGACCCTGAAATTGCAGGCTCCTCCGAAGGACGTTTCTATCACGCAATTATGCGCGGTAAAGGCGTTATGGGGTCGTATGCCGATAAACTTTCGTTTGAAGAACGTTGGAATGTGATACATTATATACGCTCACTCCAAAAACCAGATTATGCAATTGCCGATGATGATGCCGCACCCGCAGCAGCGTCTAAAGCAGCCGCTAACTTTGATTTAGCTGCCGCCGAAGCCCTATTGAAATCTGGAAAAGCAGCAGGTCAAACATTGACCTTAGACAACTTGAAGTTTAAAACAGGTTCAGCAGAAATTGATATGGCGGCTTCAAAGGATTTGGAAGACCTTTTCAAAATATTGACCGAAGACCCGAAAATGACTGTTGCTTTAAGCGGTCATACCGATAATGTTGGCAAACCCACCGAAAACTTAAGCCTTTCTCAACAACGCTCCGATGCAGTTATCAAGTTCTTAACGGATAAAGGTATTGCGGCTGGTCGTTTGACAGGCAAAGGATTTGGCGATACAAAACCAGTTGGCGATAATAAAACAACCGAAGGAAAAGCAATGAATCGCCGTACCGATGTGACAATTACAGCTCAGTAGGGTAGTAGTTGCAGCGACAAAATTCATCGTTCATTATAAATTTTTTTATAAATTAAATATATTAAGACTACTTATTTTTGGAATATTCCTTAAATAACATTCTTAATTGGCTTGAGCCTAATCATCGATTTCTTAATCCGAGATAATAATATTATGAATAACGTTGGTACTCAACAATTCGAGTTCACAGGTAAAATTAAAAGTGTTCTATTCGGAGGCATGGCG
>JBEEMU010000378.1:0-13053 GCA_041192485.1 Bacteroidota bacterium
TTGCAAAGGTACGACTTTTCTCGTTTGAGAATTCTTCTCTTATTTGTGTCAAGCTCATTTAGGCAATATCATTGAACCTCTTACTTCATACATTCCAACATTCCAACCTGCTTTGTTAGAAACATTACAAAATGAACTTCGCGAAGACTGCATCGTTTTGCAACGCGCCTTTGAGCAAGCCTCCGAAACGATACGCGACGAGAAAGTGTCGCATTACCCTATATTCGTGTTGCACCGCGACGAGTATTTCCCTATCGGATTGCCGCTGATACAGTCGGAAAAACACGAAACGCGCTATTCTTACAATGTATCGACCTTAGAAGAAATGGTCGCAAAAAAGATTGTAGAAATGGACAATGTGGACGAATTTCGCAAAATATACAAAAGCCCCGACGATTTCTTCTGCTTTTTAATCGTCGATACCGATGCTGAGGGTGCGCCGCATCCGCGGTTTTGGTTTGTGCCGATAGGCGGTTTACCGCCAGTAAACACTTATGACGACCTCGATGACGAGGTTGCGGCGTTCGAATAGGTTGAGGTCTTGAGATTTATCCCAAGGTGGGTGTCATCACTTCCTGCGCTTTGCTGCGGAGCCACCGCTCCTCTAAGGTTGGCGCGTGGTTGACAAACAAATCCTCTAACCAAGTTTCGGGCATCTCTATTTTAAGGCCAATTCGGTGTGTTTTGTAGCCATTCGCAATGATAGCAAGTAGTTGGGTGAAGTTTTTATACATCATTGTATTCGCCGTTTTTTCGCGCAATAAGCGTTGCTCAAACTGCTGTAAGCGCAGCAAAAAGGAGCTTTTACGCACATTCGTTTCTATGTATTTGCCTTTAAACTCCATTAGTTCCTGATTGAAATAGGCTTTTAGTATCAATATTTCAGCATCTAAACCCAAAATAGTGTGTTGCGTTTCATTGAAGCGTAGCAATTTTTCCACGTCCAAATAGCGTTTTTCATAAAACGCTAATTGGGCTTTATTGTATTGATACATTTCGTCGGCGTTTGTGCGGTGTTTTTGCACGATATTCACCAATTTATCCTTGTATTTTTCGGTAAAATGTTTGGCAAAATCGGCATCGCCTACCATCAGTGCTACGGTTACGCTGTTTTTATACTGCATCAAAGAAATAGAGCCGTGTGGCTGGAGGAACAAACCTATTTCGTCTTTTAGCTTGTATAAATCGTGCAGTTTTTTGTAATAATCGGTATTAAAACGATTGGCTTGGATAAGGCTGCCGATGCAATTTGCCGCCATCGAGAACAGTTCGATGAGTTCGGTCTGGCTGAATAGTGTGTAGTTTTGCTGCAATAAGGCAACTGCCGCCGTCGCACTCTCCTCTTTTTCGTGCAAAACGGGCGAATTGACACTTCGCGTAAACGCCCGCAAAAGTGCCAAAAGCGGCGGGTCGTTTGCTTGAATTTCTACGGGAATATCGTATTTCGTCATGCCTACGGCGCGGTCGTCTAAGCGGTAGTTCGACGAAAAGGCATCGGCTTCTAACTGGAACCGCAAGACATAGCACGAAGTGAAATCGCGGAGCGCGGTGCCGAGCGTTTCAAAATCTAAGCGTTCCATATAGCCCATTTGCAGGCAGTAGTCTTGGTGAATTTGCAAGGCCAAGTAGCGTTCGTTGAGTTGCCGGAAATTGCCGCTTTGCCCCTGCGCGTATTTAGCGGCAGCAGCGGTTGCGGCAGGCTGCACCAAGGTTTGCGCCTTGCGCCAATAGTCGTCGAAGCAGGTTTTTAGCTGCGGCTGTGTATATAATTCTAACAGCGGAATGCTGGGGTAATGCTGCATATTCAGCAGTGCGTTTGCCTGCACTATATACTCTTCGGTGCGTTGAAAGAGTTCGGAAAGGGTAAGTTTCAGCTTGGTTTCGGCAGCTTCGTACTCTTTTGGTGCGAGGCGTTTTGCTGCAAAGGTAACCAAATAAGCGGCGGTGCTATTTAGTTTTTCGTGTTGAAAATCGGGGGCATATTTGCCGATGAAATCGAAGAGCAAAAGCGGCTTCGGGTCGCGCGGGTAGCAGCCTGCGGTGTAGTAGCGGAGGGCTTTTAGCGTGTAAGGCTGCCCCTCTGCAAAAATAATTTGCCATACTTTCACTAATTTTGTTTGGCTTATTTGTAAATTCATGCTACTGTATTGGGTTTATAATCAGTAAGTTATCCGCAAATGTACGATTTATTTCCTACCGCTTTCACAAAAACGGAAAATTTTACAAAAAAAAACATCGCACCTTTGCATTATCAAACGGGGAGAGGAAATTTATTACTCATTACTCATTGTTCGTTCTTAGGATAGGAACACGGATTTTTAACGGATTAGACGCGAATGAAAAGAATAAGCCACCTCTAAATCAGCAAATATTCCCTATTTCCTATATTCTACATCGTTTTTAACCCAAAAGTGTATCATTTTCCTAACTATTTTTTATTTATGAAACGTTTTTTTACTTTTTACCTTGTTGCTTTACTGGCGTGTTTTTCGGTAGCGAAAACGAATGCGCAGGTTGTGGGTGCGTGTCCGCCCAGAACAGTCAGCCAAGTCACGCTTCAAAACCCTGTACAAGGCTGCAACGGAGCCGAGATAGTCATCGATGCCTTAGTGCAACAAAATTCGTATTATGCCTATTTGTATGCGGCGGCGGATACGGTAAACGCTATTTCAAGCGTGGAAATAATAGGCACTACCACGTTCCCGCTTTCAGCTTTCGGCGATACAGCGATGACCATTGGTAGCAATTACCGTGTAAAAGTAGTGCCTATTAGCACGAACTTAAATACCTTGCCGCAATATGCGACTACCAACGTATTGCACCAGTATGCCATGACAACGGCTGTTTTTCAGGCATCCGCTTCTATCGTGCCAACGCCTGCAGCTAATGCGCGTGGTGTGCAACCTAATGCGGTCTTAGCTTGCAACGGCATTATTGACGTGAATATCGTGACGCGCCCTTCACAAGTTTGTACCCCTATTTTTAATATTAGTGTGTTTCTAAAAAGTTTGTTTAGCGGCACCGTAAGCCCACCATCCCCTAATGACCCACTTGCTGCGGCAATTCAAACACCAAACAGTAGCGGTGTATTAACGTGTAAGAACAATACTGATTATTTAGGATATTTGTATAGCCAATGGCTTGCGAATAAAGATATATCGTTTAACTTCGCTTCAAGTGGCAAACCAATACGCCACTATTTTGGCAATGCCAACTCGACTGCTGTTAGGTATTCAGTTTCTGGCAATTACAAACAATTTGTTACTGATATTGACATTTATTGGAGGAATACCTTATGTACTTTGTTAAAGGATCCTGCTATACAATCCCAGTACCTTTATATAAAGTATTAGCCTTGTATTAATCCCGAAATCAAAACCGAAACCATTCTATTCCCCTAAGAACTTCCATTTTTTTAGTAGAATTAAAATCAAAATCATTTCATTTCCCCGTTGCGGGCGCGTGTGCCAAAAAGCGAAATAGAGTAGGCTACTTTAAAACTCGTTATGAAACGAATAATTATACTTTTGACAATCGGCTTTGCTGTCAGCAACCAATTAAATGCGCAAGCAATTACAGGCTCGTCCTTGTTTTCGCCTGCTGCGGGCGGCGCACGGATTTTATCGGCGCAAGGCAATACAGCCGCAAACCCGGCTATTGGCTTTCAATCGGCGGTATCTACGCCTTCCGTAGCGCAAAACGATGGCGGCGGCGGCTTGGGCATTTTTCGCCCGGCAGTCAACACGATGGCTTTTGCGTCAAGCGGAGCCGAGCGTATGCGCATTGCCACAAATGGCTATGTAGGCATAGGTACAACGAACCCTGTTACGCCATTACACCTTGCTACGGCGGCCACAAACGGCGGTTTACAGATACAACAAACAGGTACAAGTGCGGCGGTGTTGAACTTAAATGCAAGCGGTGGTGCGGGCCGGCAATGGGCGTTGATGTCGACGGGTAGCGGCAATTCACAAGGCGCAGGCAACCTCTTGTTTTGGGATTGGACTTCTAATATAGAGCGTATGCGGATAGCATCGGGCGGCAATGTTGGCATCGGAACGGCTACACCTACCGCAAAACTTCATGTAAACGGCAGCGAGTATGTGGAAAACGGCAATTTGACCGTAGGCATCGCCGCACCTTCTCATGTGCAGCACAAACTGCAGGTTCACAACGGCAATATTATGGTATCGGGTACTTCTGCGGGTTTTGGCGGCGCGATGATATTGTTTAGCGATGACGTGGCGGCATCGGCTTACCCGAACGGCCGTTGGGGCATCGAGTATATGCCGAACACGGGCTTGAACTTCTGGAAACCGTGGAACCCCGCAACTGGCGGCGGCGGCAACTATTATATGTTGCTAAAAGACGACGGAAAAATAGGCATGGGCATTGACCCAGGCAGTTGCCAAAACGCCTTCGCGGGCAATTATCGCTTGTATGTGAAAGACGGTATTATGACCGAAAAAGTAAAAGTGGCGGTGGCTTGCTCAAGCAACTGGGCAGATTATGTGTTTGCCCCGAACTACAACCTTGCCCCGCTCGCCGAAGTGGAAACGTTCATAAAAGCCAACAAACACTTGCCAAACGTGCCATCGGCCGACGAACTGGCGACAAGCGGCTTAGACCTCGGCGCGATGCAAGCCAAACAAATGGAAAAAATAGAAGAACTCACGCTTTACATGATAGAAATGAAAAAGGAGATAGACGCACTTAAATGTGAAAATGCCGAGTTAAAACTATCCGTTTCATCTTTTAAACATTAAGGAATATGAAAAAGATTTTTTTAATGCTGTTTGTTTATTGCCTTTTTGCTCCACAAATAAACGCGCAATCTATCCGCAAGAATTATTTGGAAATGACCCCGATGGAAAAAGCGGATTATGTGAGTGCCTTGCAAACACTCTTTACAAATGGTTTCATCGCAGATATTGCGGAGCATCATGGTGAACACTTTTGCACGAACATACACTCGCAAGGTGTGGGTATGAATGGCGAAAACTTTTTACCTTGGCATCGTTTTTTTCTTCTTGACTTCGAAGAAAATCTTAGGCAAACCCCATCGGGTGGGTATTTAAATCTACCTTATTGGGACTGGCAGAATGACCCTCAACACGGAGCGGTTGGCACACCAATCAATTTGTCCTTATCGCCTGATTTTTGGGGATATTCCGATGTTATGGGTGGCACACCTTCGTTCTTAGCATCTAGCAAATTCCCATGGTCTATTGGGAGCTATATGGAATGTAGTAGCTCCGCTCCTGGGCAAACTTTATCTCGGAGTATCAATATAGGGAATACTGGTTTTGGCACTTTACCGCAGACAGCAGATATAACTAACTTAATGGCACTCACAACTTTTTTCAACCCGAGTATTATGGGAGGAACGAGTACAACTAATACTGACTTTTCGCACCGAATGGAAGCATGGCATAATAAAGTACATGTTTGGGTTGGGCCAACAATGAATACGGCGGCATCACCCTTAGACCCTTCTTTTTATTTGCATCACACGATGATTGATAAATTATGGTACAATAAAGAAGAGGAAACTATCGGTACAATGAGTATCTTTCCTAACGGGTCATCGAATATGCCGCACTATAATGGTGTACACAATCCTAATACTGTTATGGCTAATAATGTGGTAGATTCGAGAAAAGAGCAACGCCCATTGATTTCGGGTAGCGGTAGAACGATGGATGTTTGGTATGCAGAAAGCGGTAAAGTGCTATTAGATGGTGCTAATGGCAATACTTTTGTTGCGAATGATGCTACTGCACCCTATTTATATCGTTATACTGCCGCCATTAACCCAAATTCGAGTACGGTAACGGGCGAAATTTATGTGGGCGATGTTCAAAGAGATGTGAGCAATAATGTAATAGCCGATAATAAAGGCGGTTTTACGATAAACCCAAATGTAACTTGCGACTTTAAAGCAGGCGGTGCTATTATCTTTATGCCGGGCTATGAAGCCAGTTTTGGCTCGGTTTCCTTAGCGCAAATTATCGCCGCGCCAAATGCACGGATAGAGCAAATAACCGCAACCGCCAACACAGCCGAGCAAAACGCGCCTTTTACCATCTATCCGAACCCGACAACGGGGCAATTTACCATCGAACACAGCACAAACAGCCATTTATTCCGCGTGTATGACCTGACTGGGCAATTGCTTTTAGAGCAAAAAGCAGTTAATAGCACCCAAACAACCCTCGATATAAGCAGTTTCCCGGCAGGTGTTTATTTGCTTCGCGCATACGGCGAAACCGCACAAAAAATAATCAAATTATAGCAAATAGACAATATACAAAAGGTAAGGGCAGGAACTAATCATCAAAACCTTGCCTTTACCTTTGTATAGTTCTTATCAGTAAGGCTCCGCCTTTTTAAACGCATAAAAAATCAAAACCATTTCATTTCCCCGTTGTGGGCGCCTGTGCCGAAAAGCGAAATAGAGTAGGCAACTTTAAAACTCGTTATGAAACGAATAATTATACTTTTGACAATTGCCTTATTGGCAGTATGCAACAACCCAGTTCAAGCGGGTGGCAGTTACACAATTCGCAAAAATTGCACTTGGTATTCTCACAAATATGTGGCAAACGCGCATATTAGTTACTGGAGATCATGGTTTTTTTCAATTGCGGTTGCTCGCGAAGCAAATTGTAGTGGAGCCAGTGCTTTGGCTACGCACCCCAGCTGCACAAGCCAATATGCGCATGCCTGGGCAAACAGCGGCGGCGGCGGCATAAAAATTAACACTTGGTCGCCTTGTAGTGGCGGTACGGCAAACCGCACATTAGGCGATGCAGGCTTGAGCAATATTAAAATGCGCTCTACCTTCGATACTATAAATCATCGTATTGTATTAGACTCGATTGGGGGCTATTGCAAAACAAAGGGCAATTATATGACCAGAATGCGCATTGTAGTTTGGAAGGCGCAAGACGATGCCGTAAATGGTGTGCAAGATACTGTATTAACACCTGCTAAAATACTTTTTGAAAGTAATTTTAATACACAAAATGGCAATATGATAGGATTAAACGGCTTTACTGCCAATAGTTTTGTGCGCACAACTTCGCAAGATACTGCGGTGTTTACATTTAACAATCTGAATCAAACATTTACCATTCCTGCAACCATCAATCTTGACGATGTGGCAATTAGCGTTATTAGCGATACTTACGCGCCAGAAACACTATCAACTACCCCTGTTATTATCGGTACTGCAACAACCGCAAATACATCGAGTGCTTACCCTGCACCGTTCCAAGATTTTTATAAAAACTCGAAACAATACATTTTAATAAAAGCGTCCGAACTTAACGCGCAGGGCATAAATGGTGCAGGTAATTTCACACAAATAGGCTTTAATATTACGGCTTTGAACACTGTTGGTTTGATGGAAAATTATACTATTTCTATGAAAAACACAGCCGCCGCCGCACTCACAACTACGGCCGATAATCTTGGTTTTACGCAAGTATATAACCCTACTAATTTGACGCTAACAGCCACGGGTATTTACTATTTCACCCTAAACACACCCTTTTACTGGGACGGAAGTTCTAATTTATTAATACAAATTTGCGAAGGTGCAATTACGGGTGCTTTTACCAATAATGCTTCTACAACGTATTCTGCAGCAGGCTTTAATGCCTATGCTCATTATAAAAGTGATGGTACGGCAGCCTGCCCGATTGCAACAGGTTTAACAACAGCTACAAATAGACCAAATACTTATTTGACGTTTACTTCAACCGCTGCAGCTTGTTCGGGCACACCTACACTCGGCAATACAATAGCATCATCTACGGCTATTTGTTCGGGTAGTGTCGCTAATCTTTCGCTGCAAAGCACTCCTATGAGTTCGGGCATTAGTTACCAATGGCAATCTTCCCCAATTGGTAGCGGAACATGGACGAATATTGCGGGAGCAACAAGCGTAACCTATTCGCCTACTGTTACCGTGCCTGCGGAGTATAAATGTGTGGCAATGTGCGCGAGTAGCGGCTTGTCAGGAACATCAACACCTGTAACCGTTACGCTAAACCCGTTTACACAATGTTATTGCGCATCGGGCGCAACGAGTACTGCCGACGAAGATATTTTATCGGTAAGTTTCAATGGAAATACGAACACGTCTACTTGTGCGACAACGGCCACAGGAAGCGGCTCTGTTTTAAATCTCTATTCTAATTATACAACGCTTAGCGGCACTGCGCCTAATTATGTATATACAGGGTCTTTTGCTGCTACCCAAGGCACGTCTGTTCCTTTTTCTGTGCAGATTGGTACTTGTGGCGGTAATTTTAGTAACTCAATCGCTATTTGGATAGATTTTAACCAAAACGGCGTATTTGATACGAATGAAAAAGTATATAACTCGGCGGTTGCTACAAACGGCCCGCACACAGAAAACGGTAGTATATCAGTTCCTGCCACGGCTACACTTGGATTGACGCGGATGCGTATTCTTAATAGTGAGGGAAATGTTCCTACCAATCCATGCGGCACTTATGCTTGGGGTGAAACCGAAGATTATTTGGTTAATATTACCGCCGCGCCGCTTTGCAATATTAGCTTAACTGTGACATCTACGCAAAATGTTTTGTGTAACGGAGGGAATACTGGCAGTATAAATGTAAATATCACAGGGGGGCAGGGTCCTTATGGAACAGCTGCTATGATGAATGGTTGCCTTTTGATGCACATTGGATGTACTCTTAATGGTGGAACATTCTCCCAAAACAATGGGATTTGTACTTGCACTCACCCAGCTTCGCTTTCGCCTACTGGCACATTTGCAAGTTTAGAAGCAGGAATTTATACTATTTCTGTTACCGATGCCAATGGTTGTACTGCTACTTCCTCAACAACAGTTACAGAGCCCACAGCCTTAACCCTTACCGCAACAAGTTCAACCAATATAATTACAGCAAATGCAGCAGGCGGAACTCCGTCCTATACTTACGCTGTAAACGGCGCAACACAACTATCGGCTAATACCTTTCAAGTTGCAAACTCCGGCACTTATATTGTAAATGCAACTGATGCGAATGGCTGCACAACGTCTATTGCGGTACAACCTTGTGTAAATACCGTAAACACAACGAGTATGACCGCCTGCGATAGCTATATGTGGGCAGTAAATGGTATGACTTATACTACAAGCGGCACTTATACCGCTATATTCGTAGATGCGCAAGGTTGTACGCATACCGAAGTTTTGTATTTGACTATTTATAATAGCACACCGCATAGCACAAGCGCAATAGCTTGCGATAGCTATACCTGGGCTGTAAATGGTACGACTTACACAACAAGCGGCACTTATACAGCCAATTTAACAAACCCGATGGGTTGTATGAGTACTGAAACCTTGATTTTAACTATCAATAACAGCACAACAAGCAGCGCTAACGCAACCGCCTGCGACTCCTATACTTGGGCAGCAAACGGCACAACCTATACTGCAAGCGGCACTTATGTTGCTACCTCTACTAATGCCGTAGGTTGTACACATACCGAAACGTTAAATTTAATTATCAATACGAGCCTACCTTCCGTCAGTGCAACAGCAACGCCGACAATACTTACTTGCAGTACACCAAGTTCTACACTAACAGCAACAGCAGGTTCGGCTACTTACGCTTGGTCAAATGGCGGCACAGGCAGCACCGCAACCGTAACAACTGCCGATATTTACACCGTCACCGCAACCTCAAACAATGGCTGCACAAGCACGGCAAGTATTACTATAACAGCCAATATGTCACCGCCCCCATCTATCGCTCTTACCGCTATCGCCGACCTCGACAACATGACTTTCTCCGTTACTGGCAGCGACTTTACCAACACTAACTATGCGAATGTTTTTTATATCAATGGGATAACCGCAACGCCAATACCAGGGTCGTTAAGCCCAACATCGGCCACATTTAACGCGCCGCTCGGCTACTGCGATAGCCTTTATACCATCGCCTTTGTGCAGTCGCCGATAACGGCTACACCGAACACAAGTTGCTACACCACGAGTACAACCGCCGTGACCGCTAACTTCTGGCGACGACACTTCTACGCCACGCAAAACTGCGGCATCGTCACGGTAACGCGCTTTCATGGCTTCCTGCTCCCGCACAATTTCAACTGGACGATGCGCCCATGCAATGCCGCAACGCCAGCATATAGTGGCAGCAGCACAACAGGGCAACCTATTTGCCCAACCGCCTTCGCACCTGGGTGCTACACGCTTTGCATTTCGCAGTTAAATAGCCCGTCGGCGTGTAGCGATTATTGCCTACAAATTACTATCGCACCACGCCCAAGCGTGACCCTTACAGGAAATAGCACCGTGTGTAGCAATAGCACCACACAAATTTGCGCAGTCGGAACAAGCGGCGTAACGCCTTATACTTATCTTTGGACGTATGTACCGCCAAGCGGTTTAGGTATCGGTTTAGCAGCAACTACGGCGTGTATAAACGCCAGCGCAGGCACTTACACCGTGACGATTACCGATGCAAACGGCTGCACCGCAACGGCAAGCAAAGTTATTACGGTGCTACCTTCCCCGACCGTTACTATTACTGCTAATGCACCAATTGGAACAGGAGGAACCGTCATGGTTTGTGCAGGTCAAACACTGGTACTTACAGCTACTGGTGGCGGAACCTATGCGTGGTCTAAAATGGGGAGCGCAGCTATTATCGGGGCATCGGCTACTTATAGTTATACAGAAATGGGTGCTTCGCTTTACTCTACGATATACACGGTGACGGTGACAAATGCAAACGGCTGTACGGCAACTAAGCAAATCGGCGTTAGCTTTAATCTACCGATACCTATTGCAAACATCACCGTTACAGGCAATACCTGCCCGAAAACATTAACAGCTTCGGGCGGCGGAACCTACCTCTGGAACACAAGTGCGACAACCGCAAGCATTTCTGCGGCATCTTCGGGGACTTATACCGTAACCGTCACGAATACCGCAGGTTGTACGGCAACGAAAACCGTCACGGTTGATTGTTGCAACTTGCAAATAACAGAAATGCGGCATATCGTGTATATTCATGCGCAAGCCGTCACCTTCCCCGCACCGACTGTAACAGGTTGCGCCGCAGGTAGTGTACTAAGTTATCTGTGGGAATTTGGCGACGGCACGACTTCTACTTTATCAAACCCGACACGCACTTACACCTCGACGGGCGTATTTAATGTGTGCTTGACGGTGACTTGTACGGCTGCGAATGGCACTTATTGCCGCGCAAAATGTTGCCGCGAGGTGAATATTGGTAAAAACTGTTCGGTAACTTACCCGACCTTCGGGATCATTATGCCTGCAACAAGTTTGGTTTACGCCTTTACAGGAACTACACAATCTGCTACAGTAACAGCTTCTTCGAACTCAACTTACGAAGTATTTAATAGCACAAACGCCTTAGTTAGCACGGTTCAGGGTATCAATGCCAATTATACATTCACAACAAATGGCGAGTACACCGTTTGCCGCACCGTAACAACCGTTGCCGATGCTACATTCGGCGGCTATTGCAGCAATAAAAACTGCCGCAAAATAACGGTGATGCCAATTACTGGCTGCAATGCTTCTGCTAAGTTTACGGCAACTACCTACAAGTCGAATTTGCTAAATGTTTCCTTTAATGGCTCGTCGTATTCTACGGGCGCGTTGACTTATTATTGGGAATACAGTACTTCGCCAGTCGGTACTTTCACACAGCTCGGCACGGCAGCAAATGCCGCACTCGGCACGCCTTCTTTTGTTTTCCCTTCTTTAGGTATTTACTGGGTGCGTTTGACGATTAACAAAGGAACGGTTTGCGAAACAACCGCTATGGCGCGTTTGAGCTTTAATAGCATTACTTGCAGCGCAAGCTCCAACTATAATCCAACGGTGGGAACAGGTGGCACACCGCCTGTGAATCGCGGAAGCAACCCTGATGGCAGCATTGAAATAGCAAATAGCGACATAAATGATGGCATCGCCCTCTACCCGAACCCGACCGACGGCAACGTCATCATCGCTTTCGGCAACGACATCAAAGGAACGACCATGATTAAAGTATTTGATATGAAAGGACAATTAGTCAATTCATTCCGAACCCAAGACGGCGACAATCAAACCGTTGTCGACCTTACCGAACAAGCCGCAGGCGTGTATTTGTTCCATATAGAAAATGAAAGTGGCGAGCGTTTAGTGAAAAAAGTGGTGAAGCAATAAGAAATTGAAATAAAGAGTAAAAAACGCGCATCGCAGCCAAAAGGTTGTGATGCGCGTTTTTATTTGGTAAACGAAAACCCACCTGCAAAGCCGGCTTATGGCTCCGCTATTCGCGGGGTTCCTGTTCTATTGGTTCCTATTTTATCAGTTCCTGCGTTTTGCTGCGTAGCCATCGTTCTTCCCAGGTCGGGGCGTGTTTGGCGAATAAATGCTCTACCCATGTTTCGGGCAGGTCTATTTTGGTGCCGATGCGGTGCTTTTTATAGAGGCTGGCAATGATGGTCAGTATTTGAGCGAAATTTTCATACAGCCGAATATTCGCCGTTTTTTCATGCGATAAGCGGTTTTCAAATTGCTTCAAACGGAGTATAAAGCTGCTGGGGCGTGTAAGCGTTTCAATCAATTTCCCATGCAAGTTTACCAATTCTTGTTCGTAATAGGCTTTCAAAATAAGCACCTCGATGTCTAAATACAAAATACTGTGGTGCGTGTCATTGAAGCGAAGCAAGGTTTCGACTTCGGCATATCTTTTTTCAAAAAAAGCAATGTGAGCAAGGTTGTATCGATAAACCTCTTGTGCGTCGGTGCGTTGTTGGGCTGTGAGGGTCGGCAGCTTGGGTTGGTAGTCGGCGGTAAATTGTTTAGCGAACGCTATTTCTCGGACGGTGAGCGCAACGGTGACGATATTTTTAAAATTCATCAATCCGATGTTTCCGTCGGCATTGAGGAGTACGGCACCCGCTTCGCGCAATTTATAGAGTTTGAAGAGTATTTTATAATAATCGTCGTTGAAGCGGTTGTGT